>CAKZQE010000157.1 GCA_937139465.1 uncultured Gammaproteobacteria bacterium | reverse complement strand
GGGCGCACAGGCATGGTCGACTGCGCGCAAACCCATGACCACAAAGACAGCGACGCGGCCACGGAAATCGGCATGTGGGTCGACTGGATGGGCACCCAAGGCTACGACAACATCATCGTCGCGGCCCACAGCCGCGGTGGCGCACAGCTGTCGAGTTATCTGGCCGGCGCCCCATCAGACGCGATTAGCCATGCCGTGTTGATTGCACCGGCAACCTACAACGCTGACTACGCCGCCGAGAACTATGAAAAGGCCACCGGCATGCCCGTGGCGGACTTGCTGGCCCAAGCCAGTGCACTGGATGCCAACACCGTCATGGACGTGCCCCGCTTTGTCTATTGCGACAATGCCAAGGCGACTGCCGGCGCAGTGCTCGATTACTACACACCGCGGGCCACGCGCGATACGTTAACCAACCTTGAATCGGTTAACGTTCCCACCCACATCATCATGGGCAGCGAGGACAGCGTTGTTGAGGCGCTGCCTGAACGGCTCGAGACTGCTAACCTTGGCGACACGGTCACCAGCGAAACCATCGACGGTGCCGACCACTTCTTCCGAGACCTATATGCCGATGACATTGCGATCGCTATTGCTGAGCGCGCTGGCCGTTAACGCCGGAACCGCTCTGGCCCATGACTTCAGCGCCAACCCGGCGCCGACGGTGGTGTACGTTAAGCAAGCCGACTGCCGATTCTGCGCGCGGCTTGAATCCGAAGTGTTGTCGCCGCTGAAAGCCAGTGGGCTGTTTGATGGGGTTGTCGACTTCGCCGAGGTCAGCTTAGATCTTGGCGAGACGGTCACGGACCACCAGGGCAACCTGATTAGCGGTCAAGACTTTGCGGGACGCTATGGCGCCTATGGCACACCGACCTTGGTGTTTCTAAACGCGGCGGGGGAAGCTCAGGACGAGCCATGGTACGGCGTCCCCGACGCCCTCGACTTCTATGGTGCCAAAATCGAGGGTGCCGTGGCCGGTTTGCAAAACCCTAAGCGCTAAGGCCCGGGTTTGACTGGATACCCACAATCTTGGGGGTATTCAGCTTATTCACACGCACCGTGTCTTGGGCGCGCAGGTATTCGGCGGTGACTTCCGAAATGTCAGGACCCGGCGCTTGCGAGCCAACCGTTGCCCAGCCCGCTACCTTGTATGACTTACCTGCTTCGATCAGCGTGCCATCGTCCAGGCGCATCTCGGTGATGCGGCTGCCCATGCTGGCCAATGGGTTAATGGTGTAGTCCAAACCGCCGACCCGCACCATGTCACCCCCCTGCTGATAATAGGGGTCTTCGTTAAACAAGTTGTCCGCGACGTCCTCAAGGATCAACTTCAGCTCCTCACCGCTCATATCGCGGGCGTAGGTCTCGCCGTAGGTGATCGCGGTTTGATCCAACACGTTTTCCATGGTGATGGTGTCACCGGCCAACACGGACGTTCCCCAGCGGAATCCGGGGGACAACGAAATCTGCGCATTCAATACCTCGCGCAAACCGTCGCAAATAACCTGGTCAAAGGTGCCGTTAAAGTTACCGCGGCGATACAGGGTCTCATCCGCCACTGCCAGCTCTTCGCGCAATTTGCCCAGATACGGCGCACGCTCGTTGGTGATCAACGCCGTCATCTGCGCGTCCGGCTCAATCAAATTAGAGAACACGGGGATCAAGCGGTGCTTGTAGCCGACGACACCCTTCTCGGACAACTCAAGGTCCATAACCGCAAGGTACTTGCCGTTAGACCCGGCGTTGGTCACCAGGGTCTTGCCACCGGCGTTACTCACCTCCAAGGGGGCCGGAACCGCATCGTGGGTGTGTCCACCAAAGATCACGTCGATGCCGCTGACACGACTGGCCATCTTCATGTCCACATCCATACCGTTGTGCGACAGCACCACCACCGCATGGGGTTTGTGCTCGGCACGCACCTGGTCCACCAGCTCTTGCATGTCGTCATCGCGGATGCCAAAGGTCCAGTCCGGGATAAAGCGGGATGGGTTTGCAATCGGCGTATAAGGGAAGGCCTGGCCGATAACCGCCACACGGTAGCCGCCCATCTCTTTAATCACGTAGGGCTGGAACGCGTGCCCGGTGTCCTCGTCGTACACTGGCGCATCATCAAAGATCGCGTCATCCGTGACTTTGACATTTTGAGCCACGAAGTCGCCGTTAAAGGCCTCAATGTTGGCCAGCACTTCCTCGTCTTTGTAGGTGAACTCCCAGTGACCGGTCATCACGTCGACGCCCAAGTCATTACAGGCACGAACCATGTCCATGCCGCGGGTCCACAGGGACGTACCACTGCCTTGCCAGGTATCGCCACCGTCCATGAGCAGCGTCTTGTCCTCACCGTAGGTGCCACGCAATGAGTTGACCAGCGTCTTCAGGTGAGCAAAGCCCCCTACTCGCCCGTAGCGGCGTGCGGCCTCATCAAAACCCAGGTAAGTGAAGGCATGGGCTTCGGGTGTGCCCGGTGCAATACCGAAGGCGTCGAGCAAGGCGTTACCAACTAAGTGCGGAGCCCGACCGTAGGCCCCGTGCAGGCCCAGGTTTACGTTGGGCTCGCGGAAATAAATGGGGTTCAACTGCGCGTGGCAGTCCGTGATGTGCATCAAACGAACCTGACCAAAGGGGGCAGTGTCAAACAGGGCTTTTTGCGCGGCTGCGGCATTGCCCACGGGCAGTGCGCCACCGGCGGCGGCCAAGGCCATCAAGCGGCCAAATTCACGACGGTCCATGCTCATGGACAGACTCCTACATCAAAATTGAATGGGGGATAAAAAAAGGGTGGCCGAAGCCACCCTTTGCTGAGAGCGCCTACCGAGGTACGCGCATTTCCCAACTTTGGCCTTCGTTTTCACCTTGGAAAACCGAGGCCTCAGCCCAGAACAAGGCTTGTTCCGCGAGGGCTTTAGCTTCGTCTGCATTACCTGCAGCTAGGGCTTTCTGTGCGTTTTTGATCGCCGGCGCGGTGATGGTCCATTCGTAGCCAAGCGATTTGGCATTGGCGTTGGCCGCAGCGGCCTTTTCCAACAACGCGTCGACACTCATACCATGGGATCCCGCATGGGCCATTGCCGCCAGTGCCAGCGCACCAGTGACGACCAATCCTTTGATTGCTTTCATGCTCATTCCTTATTTACGGGCACCGGGGCCGTTAAACTCCAAACCGTTGCTCATGTAGGTCAGGAAGTACTCTAGGTTCGAGTATTCCGGGCCCTGGGCCTTGAAAGGTTTGGCACGAATGTTGGTGTTGCAACCGCCAAAACGACGGTGCAAGGTGCCCATGGCTTGCCACTTGGAACGATATACCGGCCAGTGACTCGCATGACCGAAGGCCGGCGACATGGTGTCCGCTCGCGCATTCAGGCCCGCACCATACATGTGGCAGTCCGAGCACGAAAAGTTCAGCTGACCGCGTTTGGTGTAAAACATTTCCTTACCAGCGTTGTAGGCTGCCAACGCACCCTCATCGCCTTCCGGAATGGTCACTGAAATTTCTTGGCCGCGCGACTCGTAGCTCATGTACGCGGACAGGGCTGCGATCTTGCCTTTCTTCCAACCCCAGGCCTTTTCACCATTGGCGGTCCGGCACTCGTTGATGGCGCGTTCCATGGTCACGACCATTTCGCGATCAGCATCCCAATAGGGGTAGTTTTCACGCTGCGCCGGCGTGTCGAAGCAATCGGCAAAGGACTTGCCGTTGGCAAATGCCGTGTTGTACAGCTCTTCGCCGATCTCGACTTCCGGCTCGTAGGGCGGGAATTCCTCAATCGCTTCCCACTGCTCACGAGCCGCCGGAAGAATTGAGTAAACGCCGTTGATGAAGTCACCTTCAGCAACCTGAGAAAACCGCGATTCATAAAACTTCTGAAACGCTTTTTGGTCTGCCTCGGGGCTGGCAAAGGCCGCCCCAGAAACAGCAACGCTCAACGCAAGCGTCAGTTGGGTGAGTGTTTTCATTGTTATGCCACCTCCCAGGCGCCTTATTTAACTTTGACGTCAGCCGAATCGGTTGCGCCGGTGTTGTCTGACCATGCAATGGTCAAGGCGCTGCCCTTCTCACCGGCGTATGCAAACGCCAAGTAGGGGTCTTTGGACACGGACGTGTTGAACTCAGCGCTGAACACCACTGCGTCACCCGCCGTTGCTGTTACGCTCTGGATAAAGTGAGGTGGAATCTGGTTGCCGTCTTTGTCTTTGCGCAAACCGGTTTCCATGGGGTGCTTCATCAACACCTTAACGTCTACCATGCCGTTTTTGGCCTTGGCTTTACTACGAATTGTCTTTGCCATGAGAGCTCTCCTATTAACCGCCGCAGCCGCCGATGGTGACTTTTACTTCCTGCGAAGCGCTATACAACTTACCGCCTGACTTAACGACCGCTACTACGTTTGAGGTTTCGCCCATACGTACGCGTGTCTTAACCAAGCCTGCAGCACCGGCACCAAAGGTGGCCGTCATCGCCAGGGGCGAGGGGTTCTTATCGATAAAGATGGCGATTTGCTCAGCCGGCAACGATGTGCTGACTTCCAAAGGAACCACCGCGCCGTTTTCAGCGATCTCGGGAGCCTTCAGTTTGACCTCAGCACTGGCCACGTTTTCGGCCGTGCCGAATAACTCGTTCATTGCTGCCGTGCTTTCGTTGGCTTTCATAGCCGACTCAGACCAGCTGGCCCACGCCATCCGCGGAAGCGCGATGGCCGCCACGACTGCGCCACTGATGGCGCGTAATACAGATCGACGATCCATGGTGTTGTCTCCTTTCTTACAAACTGTGAACAAATTCGACCACCAGGTCGATTTCGGCTTCGGTCAGAATTCCGTTGCGCCCAAATGGGGGCATCGAAGTCATCGGGTTACGCTTGGTCGGGTCCCAAATCTGGGCGCGCAAATCTTCTTTGTTCGGGTAGCGAGCCTTCATCGCCATCAACGGCGGCCCCCAGTTCCCAGCCAACGTGCCACCTTCCATTTGGTGGCATGTCAGGCAGTTGCCCTTCTTACGGTCAAAGGCAACCTGTTTGCCTTGCTCAACAACGCTGTCAGCAGCGGCCCCGAGGGACCCGGCCAATAAAGCGGCGGCTAATGCGGCTTTCATTATCATTTTTCTCTCCTTATAGACCTAGCCAGTACGCCTACTGACTAGACTCAGCCATGTATGATACTGCGTCTGCGACAACATCGTCAGCCAAGTTGGTAAATCCACCCTTGGGCGGCATGTAACCCGCGTCGCCCTGATAGCCGTTGATCGCATGCTCAACCAGTGTGGCCATGCCCTGACTAATCCGTCCAGACCAGCCCGCCACGTCGCCAACCTTCGGCGCCCCGGCGATGCCTGCGCCATGACAGGCCGCACAGTATTGGTCGTAAGATCCCTTGCCACGCTCTGCGGCCTCGGACAACGCCACGGCTTTTGACTCCACCGCTTCAGGCTCGTCCGCGTAGTGACTTGCTGATACGCCGCTGTCTTCCTTAAAGTGCCCCGTCGGGCTCAGGCCACCAATGGTGCCGACAATGGTCATCGCTTCCGGGTCCGCGCAATTCTCGAAGCAGCGCGTATTGACCACGTCCGGGCGGTCGTCCACGTAGAACGAGTCCTGGTTGGGCATGACCACGTCCTTAAACGAATCCTGATTGAGCTCAAAATCATAGTCGACAATGTCGTTTAGATAGAGCACGTAGGCGGTGATTTTGTAGACCTCGTCATCTGACAATGATTGGGGCTGCGGATACGGCATGGCACGGTGGATGTAGTCCCACAGGGTCGATGCGTACGGCCAGTATGACCCTACGGTCTTTTCAGGACGCTCCTCAGCCAGGCTGTCCTCGCCACCGGCAAGTACCGGCCAACGGCCAGCGCCCTCACCAAATGAGCCGTGGCACGCCGCGCACTTTGCTTCGTACAGCGGCTCACCCTGCTCAGCTGTGCCCGCGCCGACGGGCAAGCCCATACCATCAGGACGGATATCAATGTCCCAACCGCTGATCTCGGCCTCTGAAGCGGGGGCACCGATCCCCATTGAGGCCGCGTTCGCACCGAACGCCGCGCACAGTGACAACAGAGCAATCTTAGGTAATTTGAACATTGGTGACCTCTCCGTTGGCGTGGACATTCCAAGTGTGAATCGAGTTTTTGTGATAAATCGTGTTGGTGCCGCGCGCTTCGCGTAGCTGGGCCAAGGTCGGCTGGACGTAGCCTGTTTCATCAATCGCGCGGGACTGAATCAACCAAGGCTCGCCATTCCACTGGGTCTTGAACCCGAACCGAGTCAGTGCTTTGGGCAACGCCAAGCCTTTGACTTCGGCCTGCTGCCAGGTCACTCCCCCGTCGAACGACAAATCAACCGCTTTGATCGTGCCGCGACCGGACCAGGCCAAGCCCTCGATTTCGATGAAGCCTTTTTGTTTGATCGGGTTTTCTGGGCAGGGATTGGTCACCACCGAGTTGGTTTCCTGCACGAACGTGAACTTACGCGAGCGCCCGTCCGGCATCAGATCGGTGTACTTCGAGGTTTCCTCGCGGTGATACCAAGGCTGATCGCCAACTTCCAAACGGCGGAGCCATTTGACGCTGGTGTTACCTTCCCAACCCGGGTTCATCAAACGCACCGGGAAACCTTGTTCCGGACGCAGCGGCTCACCGTTTTGTGCGTAGCAGATCAACGCATCATCCAGCGCCTTGTCCATCGGTATTGAACGGCTCATGCCGGCGGCATCGGATCCTTCGGCCAAAATCCATTTACCCTCGGGCTTAACGCCCACCTCAGCCAGCAAGGTGGATAAACGAACCCCGGTCCACTCCGAACATGACACCATGCCGTGGGTAAATTGCAGCGCCTCCATCTGTGCGCCCTTCCATTCCATGCCGCCGTTTGCAGGGCACTCAATGAATCGAATCTCAGTAACCGACGGCATCCGCATCAGGTCATCTAGGGTAAAAATCAGCGGCCGCTCGACCAAGCCGTGAATCATCAGTTGGTAATCATCCGGATTAACTTCCGGAATACCCCCGTGATAGCGCTCGAAGTGGAGGCCGCTGGGCGTGATGATGCCCTTCAAATCCTGCAGCGGTGAAAACGAAATAGACGACTCAGGGCTCGCGGTCAGCCATGGCACGGTGCGGCGCTGCAGGTCGGTAAAGTCCGACGGACGCCCATACGGGCGCGCGACGACCCCACGGCCAAGCGTTTTGGTCCACTCCGGCAAATTCGGAGCTTTATTCGAGGCCAGGGCAGGCGTGGCAGCGCCGGCCACCGCTGCCGTTGCGACGGCCATCCCCTTACGCAAGAAATCGCGGCGATCGCGACCCGTTAGCTGGGCCGCTTCATCCGCGACCGCACCCATTAATTCCTGGGTACTCGGTTCATACAATGATTTCACAGGCTTCTCATCACGTTTGGTTATATGGTTATGCAGTTATTATATAAGCAAAGCTGGACGCCTTGTCTACGCGTGGTACCGTCGTGGCACGCAATAACTGGGACCATTACTACCAATGTTTAACAAAGATCGTGCACTGCAATGTTCCCTGGCCACAGCGCTCACATTTATGGCCGGCTGCAGTGTCGTCAATCCCACCCCTGCGATCATGGGCGAGCACACCCTCTGCACCCATTATCTGATGTACGAAATGTGTGCCCACGATGCCGACCGGGATGGCGTCACCGACTACTTCTATTTTGGTGATGACGAGCAGGTGTTTTTGCTTCGGGAGACCTTCGCGCCGACGGCAAGACCCCTCCACCCCTGTGCCCAAGTCATGTCCCCGTCCTTGCAGGCGACCGCCAACGACACCTTAGACCCAGATATCCAACAGGACCAGGCAGCAGCATCTACGGTCAAACAGCGCCTAATCGCCGGCTACTTGGCGCTGCTGCCAAAAATAACCCTCTGCCAAGCCAAACGCGGCCGCGCCCCCGAATCAGCCGATGACTTTTTAGCCAACTAACACCCACCCTAAAAACGCGGACAAAAAAAAGCCCGGCAATGCCGGGCTTTTTTTCATGCAGATGGCTTATTCGCCGACTGCTTCGTCCACTTCAGGACGATCAACCAACTCTACGTAGGCCATCGGTGCCGCGTCACCTTTACGGTAACCGCACTTCAGGATGCGTAGGTAGCCACCGGGACGCTCCACGTAGCGCGGACCCAGTTCACGGAACAGCTTAGCCACCATTGCGTCGTCACGAAGACGGGCAAAGGCGAGACGACGGTTAGCAACCGTGTCTTCTTTAGCCAAGGTGATCAGGGGCTCTGCAACGCGGCGCAATTCCTTGGCCTTGGGCAGGGTTGTACGGATCAGCTCGTGCTCGAACAAGCTCACCGCCATGTTTTTAAACATAGCCTTACGGTGACTGCTAGTACGATTAAACTTCCGTCCACTCTTTTGGTGACGCATGTTAAATATCTCTCTGTTGGGGCGCTTCTCAGCGGCCCGTTAAATCAGTCTTCGCGATTACAGACCAGCCGGAGGCCAGTTGTCCAAACGCGAACCCAAGCTCAAACCACGAGAAGCCAATACGTCCTTGATCTCGGTCAGGGACTTCTTACCCAGGTTAGGCGTCTTCAACAGCTCCACTTCTGTGCGCTGGATCAAATCACCGATGTACAGGATATTTTCGGCTTTCAAGCAGTTAGCGCTACGAACTGTCAGCTCAAGGTCATCGACCGGACGCAACAAGATCGGATCGATTTCCTCGCCCTTCTCTTCGGCCTGCGGCGCCACTTCATTTTCGAAGTTAACGAACACGCTCAGCTGCTTCTGAAGGATGGTCGCCGCAAGTGTGACCGCTTCTTCAGGATCCAGAGTACCGTTGCTTTCGAGCTCGATAACCAGCTTGTCCAAGTCTGTACGCTGCTCGACACGAGCCGCTTCAACCACGTAGGACACCTTGTTAACCGGGCTGTACGTGGCATCGATTTTCAAGGTGCCAATCACACGGCCTTCCTCGTCCTCGTCACGCTCAGCAGCTGACTCGTAACCACGACCGCGAGCGACCTTGATTTCCATGTCCAGCTCAATGCCGTCGCCCAGGTGGCAAATAACCAAATCGGGGTTAGCAATTTCGACCTTGCCACCCGTGGTGATGTCACCCGCGGTAACGACGCCGCCAGTCTTACGCAGTGTCAACAACGCAGTGCTTTCACGCCCAACGATGTCGACTGCTAGCTCTTTGAGGTTCAGCAGAATCTCGATGACATCCTCTTGAATGCCATCGACAGCGCTGTACTCGTGTTCAACACCTTTAATTCGGGCTTCGGTTACCGCACAACCGGGCATCGAAGACAGCAAAATGCGACGCAGCGCATTGCCCAGAGTGTGGCCGAAGCCACGCTCTAGGGGTTCCAAAGTGATCTTGGCCTTGGTCTGTGAAAGCTCTTTGACCTGGATCTGATTCGGAGTCAGAAGCTCGGATACTGCTAGTGACATAAAGTCCTCGTAGTCCTGTGTTTACTTAGAGTACAGCTCAACGATCAAGCTTTCGTTGATCTCAGAAGACAACTCCTGACGATCGGGAACGCGCTTAAACGTGCCTTCCATCTTAGTGGTATCGACTTCCAACCAATCGCATGCAGCGCGGCTAGCAGCCAATTCCAAGGCAGCCTTGATGCGCAACTGGCTCTTAGCCTTTTCGCGCACGCTAACCACATCGCCTTCGGCAATCTGGTAGCTAGGGATCGTTACTTTCTGACCGTTGACCAGAATGCTGGCGTGACCAACGATCTGACGAGCTTCGGCGCGAGTCGAGCCAAATCCCATACGGTATACAACGTTGTCCAAACGACCTTCGAGCAGGGCCAACAGGTTCTCGCCTGTAGCGCCTTTACGACGGGCAGCTTCTTTGTAGTAGCCACGGAACTGCTTTTCCAGAACGCCGTAGGTACGACGAACTTTCTGCTTTTCACGCAACTGAAGACCGTAGTCAGAAACCTTGCCACGGCGAGCGCCGTGCATGCCAGGAACCTGTTCGGTGTTGCACTTGCTCTCTAGCGCTTTTACGCCTGATTTCAGGAACAGGTCTGTTCCTTCACGGCGGGCCAGCTTACAAGTGGGTCCTAAATATCGTGCCATGTCTAAAACTCCTTAAACGCGACGCTTTTTAGCGGGACGGCAGCCATTGTGAGGAATCGGCGTCACGTCTGTGATCTGACCGACCTTCAAGCCAACTGCGTTCAACGCACGAACGGCGCTTTCACGACCCGGGCCAGGGCCCTTCACGCGAACATCAATGTTTTTCATGCCCATTTCGACTGCAACCGTAGCGGCGCGCTCTGAGGCGACCTGTGCAGCGAAGGGTGTGCTCTTGCGCGAACCACGGAAGCCACTGCCGCCAGAAGTTGCCCAAGACACCGCATTGCCTTGACGGTCAGTGATGGTCACGATGGTGTTGTTAAATGACGCATGAATGTGGCAGACCCCTTCGGATACCTGCTTTTTCACCTTCTTGCGGCTTTGTTGCTTAGCCATAAATTCTGTCGCCCCGATTACTTACGAATGGGTTTACGAGGACCCTTACGGGTACGCGCATTGGTTTTAGTGCGCTGGCCATTCACCGGAAGTGAACGACGATGACGCAGACCACGGTAGCAGCCCAAGTCCATCAAACGCTTGATGTTCATGCTGATCTCACGGCGCAGGTCACCTTCAACGGTGAACTTGCCAACTTCGGTCCGCAGGGACTCCAGTTCAGCTTCGGTCAAGTCTTTGATCTTGGCCGCAGGGTTCACCTGAGTATCGGCGCAGATTTTCTTAGCAGTGGTACGACCTACACCATAGATGTATGTCAGTGAAATCACTGCATGCTTGTTGTCAGGTATGTTGACACCCGCAATACGAGCCATGTTCTAACCTTTTAATTGTCCGCTGCGAAACGCGGGCACCCAGTGCCCAACGCGAAGGCGCAGCATCATAATGATTCATGGCCCTTTATACAAGGGCCAACCCGTTTAGCCTTGACGCTGCTTGTGGCGTCCGTCGATGCAAATCACGCGAAGCGCGCCGTTGCGACGAATAACTTTGCAGTTACGGCAGATCTTTTTTACTGAAGCACGAACTTTCATCGTTCTCTCCTAAATGGGGACCTAGCGGAGCAAACCGCCAGGACCTCCAGAACCTTTCAAATTGCTTTTCTTCATCAGTGACTCGTATTGATGGCTCATTAGGTGGCTTTGAACCTGCCCCATGAAATCCATAATGACGACCACGACGATCAGCAGCGAAGTGCCGCCGAAATAGAACGGCACATTAAAAAACTGAACCATAGCCTGTGGCATCAGTGACACCGCTGTGATGTAGGCAGCGCCCCACACAGTCAGGCGAGTCATCACCTGATCGATGTACTTACTTGATTGCTCACCCGGACGGATGCCTGGGATGAACGCGCCACTGCGCTTGAGGTTGTCGGCCACGTCACGCGGGTTGAAGACCAACGCCGTGTAGAAGTAGCAGAAAAACACAATCGCCACCGCAAACAACACGTAATACAACGGTTGTCCCGGACCCAGCAGCAGAGTGATGTCGCTTAACCAACCCAGGCTATCGTTGCCACTGCCGAACCACTGACCAATAGAGGCCGGGAACAACAGAATAGAGCTGGCGAAGATCGGCGGAATAACACCCGCCATGTTGATCTTCAACGGCAGGTGGCTTTGCTGTGCCGCCACCATTTTTTTGCCCTGCTGGCGGGCTGCGTAGTTGACCGTAATACGGCGCTGACCACGCTCCATAAACACAATGAACCCGATGACGGCCACCGCAACCAATGCAATGACAAGCAATGCAATGATATTGATGTCGCCTTGCCGAGCCGCCTCGAAGGACTGACCAATCGCCCCGGGTAAACCCGCGACGATACCAGCAAAGATCAACAGCGAGATGCCGTTACCAATGCCACGCTCGGTTACTTGCTCACCCAACCACATCATGAATACGGCGCCCGACACAAAAGTCGTGACCGCAACAAAATGGAATTGGAACCCTGTGTTAAATGCGATGCCCTGACCGGCTAGACCCACCGCAACACCCATAGCCTGGACGAGGGCTAACACCACCGTCCCGTAGCGGGTGTATTGGGAAATCTTACGACGACCGGCCTCACCTTCCTTTTTCAGTGCCTCTAGCGAGGGCACCGTGGAAGATAACAACTGCATAATAATCGAGGCGCTGATATACGGCATGATCCCGAGCGCGAAAATACTCATGCGCTCAAGTGCACCGCCGGAAAACATGTTGAACAGGCTCAGAATGGTTCCCGAGTTTTGCTCAAACAACTCAGCCAACCGATCCGGGTTAATACCCGGAACCGGAATGTGAGCGCCGACCCGATAAATGACAATTGCCAGTAGAACGAACCGAAGACGAGCCCAAAGCTCGCTTAGGCCGCCCGACTTAGCTGTGTCGCCGCGTGCTGCCATGGATTATTCCTCGACCTTGCCGCCAGCGGCTTCGATCTGTGCCACGGCACCTTTTGACGCCTTGATGCCCTTCAGAGTGACCGCACGGGTCAGCTCACCAGACAGCATAACTTTTACGTGAAGCGTGCTCTTACGAACCAATCCAGCAGCCTTCAGAGCTGCCAGATCGATCACGTCAGCTTCAACAGCAGCCAACTCGTACGAGCGGACTTCCTGAGAAACCAAGCTCTTACGGCTAGTGAAACCGAACTTCGGCAAACGACGCTGCAAAGGCATTTGACCGCCTTCGAAGCCAGGACGCACTGAGCCGCCACTACGAGCCTTAAGACCCTTGTGGCCACGACCCGCTGTCTTACCCAAGCCAGAACCAATACCACGGCCTACGCGCTTGCGAGCGGTCTTGCTTCCCGGTGCCGGAGACAGGGTGTTTAGACGCATGTCCATATTATTCCCCTTCAACCTTAACCATGTAGCTAACTTTATTGATCATGCCGCGAACCGAAGGTGTGTCTTCGACTTCAACGGTATGACGGATACGGCGGAGACCCAAACCTGCAACACACGCCTTGTGATCCGCACTGCGGCGGATCGGGCTTTGTGTCAGGGTCACCTTAATGGTGCTTTTAGCCATGACGATTCCTTAGCCTGTAATTTCTTTAACAGACTTACCGCGACGAGCAGCAACGGCTTCCGGGCTTTGCATGTCGCGAAGTCCGTTAATCGTTGCACGAACCACGTTGACGGGGTTCGTTGAGCCGTAGCATTTAGCCAATACGTTTTGAACGCCTGCCATTTCCAATACAGCACGCATTGCGCCACCGGCGATAACGCCAGTACCCGCAGACGCCGGCTGCATGTAAACCTTGGCAGAGCCGTGACGGGCCTTGACCGGATACTGGATGGTGTCACCGTCCAGCTCGACCGAAACCATATTACGGCGTGCGTTTTCCATTGCTTTTTGGATCGCAACAGGCACTTCGCGCGCTTTACCGCGACCGAAGCCAACCTTGCCCTCACCGTCGCCGACTACTGTCAGCGCGGTGAAACCGAAGATGCGACCACCTTTGACCACTTTGGCCACGCGATTGATCTGAACCAGTTTTTCCTGGAGATCGCCAGCGTTGTCTTGTTTAGCTGCCATGTGATTACCCTTAGAACTCTAAGCCGCCTTCACGGGCGGCTTCGGCTAGCGCTTTCACGCGGCCATGATATTTAAAACCAGAGCGATCGAAGGCAACCTTCGTGACTCCAGCGCCCTTTGCGCGTTCCGCCAACAGCGCGCCGACCTTTGTGGCCGCATCGCTGTTACCGCCGGTGTCGCCACGCAGGTCTTTTTCCACAGTAGACGCTTGCGCGAGTACCTGGCCGCCATCGGCAGAGATGACCTGTGCGTAGATGTGACGCGGCGTGCGGTGAACGCACAGGCGCACGGCACCGAGTTCGCGGATCTTGAAGCGTGCACGGCGAGCGCGACGCAGACGTTGTGATTTCTTGTCCATTTGTCAGCCCCCTTACTTCTTCTTGGCTTCTTTGCGACGAACGTGTTCGTCAGCGTAGCGAACACCCTTGCCCTTGTAGGGCTCAGGCTTACGGTAGGCACGAATCTCAGCCGCACATTGGCCCAAAAGCTGCTTGTCAGCAGATTTCAGTACCAGCTCAGTGTTGCTAGGAGCTTCGGCAGTCACACCATTCGGCAACTGGTAAACGACCGGATGCGAGAAGCCCAAGGTCAGATTGATTGCACTGCCTTGAACCTGCGCACGGTAACCGACACCAATGAGCTGCAGCTTCTTTTCGAAACCGTTGGCAACACCGGTGACCATGTTGTTAACGATGGCACGTGCGGTACCGGCTTGCGCCCAACCCGCGGATGTATCGTTTTTGGGCGCGAATGAAATCACGCTGTCTTCGAACTTCACTTCAACCAGATCATTGACCTGCAAAGCCAGCTCGCCTTTTGTTCCCTTAACCGTCACGGCTTGACCGGCCAAAGACACGGTCACGCCACTGGGGACGTTAATGGGAGATTTAGCTACCCGAGACATAACGACTCCTTAGAATACGGTGCAGAGAACTTCGCCGCCGACGTTTTCAGCGCGCGCTTGACGATCTGTCATGACACCCTTTGACGTAGAGACGATAGACACACCCAGACCACCCGCTACTTTGGGCAACGCCTGAGAACCTTTGTACTGACGCAGACCGGGACGGCTGAAGCGCTTGATCTCTTGGATCACGGGCTGGCCTTCGTGGTAGCGCAGTGTAATGTTCAGTGTTTTCTTAGCGCCATCAGCCGCCACTTCGACGCGCCCAACGAAACCTTCGTCAAGCAACACCTGGGCGATGTTGGCTTTCAGCGTGCTGCTCGGCATCGCTACAGTAGGCAACTTGGCCATCTGCGCGTTACGGATGCGAGTCAGCATGTCTGCTACAGGATCTTGCATACTCATGTGATTCGCTCCTACCAGCTAGCTTTCTTCAAGCCAGGCACTTCGCCACGCATGGTGGCTTCACGCAGCTTGATACGGCTGAGTTTAAATTTACGGTAAACCGCGTGAGGACGACCGGTGATCTGACAGCGACGCTGCTGACGGGCCGGTGACGCATCGCGAGGAAGCTTTTGCAGTGACTGCTGAGCTTCCCACACTTGCTCTTCGGTGCTCTCGGGGTTCTTGATGATGGCCTTAAGGGCCAAGCGCTTAGCGGCGTAACGAGCGACCGTCTTTTCCCGCTTAATTTCGCGCTGAATCATTGAAGTCTTAGCCATTTCTATAGCCTCACTTGCGGAACGGGAAGTTAAACGCCGCCAACAACGCGCGACCTTCGTCGTCGGTGTTAGCGCTGGTGGTAATGACAATGTCCATACCACGGATTTTGTCGATCTTGTCGTAGTCAATTTCAGGGAACATGATGTGTTCCTTGACGCCCATTGCGTAGTTACCACGGCCGTCGAATGCTTTAGCACTCAGACCACGGAAGTCACGGATACGGGGAATTGACAGGCTGATCAAACGGTCAAGGAATTCCCACATTTGCGCGCCGCGCAATGTGACCTTGCAACCGATCGGCCAACCCTGACGGATCTTGAAACCAGCAACTGACTTACGAGCCTTAGTGATCACCGGCTTTTGGCCAGCAATCAAGGTCATGTCAGCGTACGCTGCTTCAATCAATTTCTTGTCGTTCACAGCTTCACCGACACCCATGTTTAGGGTGACTTTGGTGATTTTCGGAACCTGCATCGGGTTTGCGTACCCGAACTGCTCTACCAAGGAAGGTACAACCTTCGCTTTGTAGACTTCTTTCAATCGCGCCATGGCTTAGTTTCCTGCTCTTAGGCGTTTATAAAAAGCGAATTTAGATTGCTTCGCCGTTGCTGCGGAATACACGAGTTTTCGTGCCGTCCTCAGCTACGTTAAAGCCCACACGATCGGCCTTGCCGGTCGTGGGGTTAAAAATCGCCACATTTGAAGCCTGAATAGCGGCTTCCTTTTCAATAATGCCGCCGGCTTGTTGGGCCATCGGGTTCGGCTTCTGGTGCTTCTTGATCATGTTGATCCCGCTAACGACCAAACGGCCGTCAGGGCGAACTACCAGAACCTTGCCGCGCTTGCCCTTGTCTTTGCCAGCTAGCACGATTACTTCGTCGTTGCGTTTAATTTTCGCAGCCATCTCAGAGCACCTCCGGTGCCAATGAAATGATCTTCATGAACTGCTCACTACGCAGCTCACGAGTCACGGGTCCAAAAATACGGGTACCGATGGGGGCGTTGTTGGCGTTCAAAAGAACTGCCGCGTTGCCATCAAAACGGATCAGCGAACCGTCAGGACGACGGATGCCTTTCTTAGTCCGTACAACCAACGCGTTCATCACCTGGCCTTTTTTGACCTTACCGCGAGGAATCGCTTCCTTGACGGTAACTTTGATGATGTCACCAACGCTGGCGTAACGACGGTGTGAACCGCCGAGTACCTTAATACATTGTACACGACGCGCACCGGAGTTGTCCGCCACGTCGAGCATCGATTCAGTCTGGATCATCTAAATTGTCTCCTCAGACCTGGACCGCACGTTCATCGATGCTGACCAGAGCAAAGCTCTTGGTTTTGGACAGCGGACGAGACTCGACCACAGTGACCAAATCACCGATGTTGCAATCATTGTTTTCGTCGTGTGCGTGCACCTTGGTGCTGCGCTTGATGATCTTGCCGTACAAGGGGTGCTTCACCTTGCGCTCGATCATGACCACGACGGTCTTGTCCATTTTGTTGCTGACAACGCGGCCGGACAGGGTCCGAGCGGTATTTTGCTCTGTCATATCTGTCTCCTTAGCCTTGCTTCTCAGCAATGATGGTTTTAACCCGAGCGATATCGCGCTGGGTTTGCTTCAACAGGTGGGTTTGACCCAACTGCCCGGTTGCTTTCTGCAGACGCAGCTGAAACTGCTCCTTACGGAGGTTCAGCAGCTCGTCTGTCAGAGCAGCAACGTCCTTCTCACGAAGTTCGACTGCGTTCATTACATTACCTGCCGCTTGACGAAGGTGGTTTCAAAGGGAAGTTTGGCAGCGGCCAGCGTAAACGCCTGGCGAGCAGCTTCTTCAGAAACGCCTTCAATTTCATACAAGACACGACCGGGCTGGATCTGTGCGACCCAATACTCGACGTTACCCTTACCTTTACCCTGACGAACTTCCAAGGGCTTCTGGGTGATGGGCTTGTCGGGGAAAACCCGAATCCACAATTTACCGCCACGCTTCACCTGACGGGTGATCGTACGACGACCGGCTTCAATCTGACGCGAGGTCATACGGCCACGGCTGATGGCTTTCAAGCCAAATTCGCCGAAGCTGACCTTGCTGCCGCGCTGCGCAAGACCGCGGTTACGGCCTTTTTGCATTTTGCGGTATTTCATCCGCTTTGGTAGCAACATTTCCGTATAACTCCTTAACGTCCGTTCTTCTTGGCGGCGTCACGGCGCTGAGCTGCCGCGGCCTGGTCACGAACAGCTTGAATGCCGCCGAGAACCTCGCCTTTGAAGACCCACACTTTGATGCCGATGATGCCGTAAGTGGTCTCAGCTTCAGCGGTGGAGTAATCGATGTCCGCACGCAGGGTGTGCAGGGGCACACGACCTTCGCGGTACCATTCAGTACGTGCGATTTCAGCGCCGCCAAGACGACCACCAACCTGCACACGAATACCTTCAGCACCCAGACGCATAGCGTTCTGAACCGCACGCTTCATGGCGCGACGGAACATGACACGACGTTCGAGCTGGCCGGCGATGTTCTGAGCAACCAGAGCCGCATCCAATTCAGGCTTGCGAACTTCTTCGATGTTGATCTGAACAGGCACGCCCATCATTTTCGCCAATTCTTTGCGCAGAACTTCGATGTCCTCGCCTTTCTTGCCGATTACGATGCCAGGACGGGCAGTGGCGATGGTGACCTTGGCATTCGCCGCAGGACGCTCAATACGCACGCCGCTCACCTGAGCTGCTTTCAATTTCTCGAGCAAGAATGCTCGGGCTTTCAGGTCACTCAGCAAGGTTTCGCCGTACTTAGACTTGTCTGCATACCATACAGACTGGTGGTCCTTGACGATTCCGAGCCGAATGCCGTTCGGGTGTACTTTCTGACCCATGCAAACGCTCCTTAAATTTCCGAAACCTTGACGGTGATGTGACATGAACGCTTAAAAATCCTGTCCGCACGGCCTTTGGCACGGGGACGGATACGCTTCATGGTCATACCTTCGTCAACGAAAATGGTAGACACCTTCAAGTCGTCGATGTCTTTGCCTTCATTATGCTCGGCGTTCGCAACGGCGGACTCGAGCACCTTTTTCACAATGGCTGCGCCTTTGCGGGTGCTGAAAGACAAGATGTCGAGTGCTTGATCAACCCGCTTACCGCGAATCTGATCAGCAACTAGACGTGCCTTTTGAGCCGACATACGAGCACCACTTAGCTTTGCTGCTACTTCTGTCATGGCTTAGCGTCCCTTCTTGGCTTTTTTGTCAGCCGCGTGACCGCGGTAAGTGCGCGTAGGCGCGAACTCACCGAGCTTGTGACCAACCATTTCTTCGGTAACGAACACAGGAACGTGCTGCTTGCCGTTGTGCACAGCAATAGTCAGACCCACCATGTTCGGGATAATCATGCTGCGACGAGACCAGGTTTTAACCGGGCGCTTGTCGCCAGCTTCGCTCGCCGTTTCGACCTTCTTAAGCAGGTGAAGGTCGATGAACGGTCCCTTTCGTAGAGAACGAGGCATCTATCTCTCTCCTTATTTCTGGCCGCGACGGCGGACAATGAATTTATCGGTGCGCTTGTTCGAACGCGTCTTGTAACCCTTGGTCGGAACACCCCAAGGCGTAACCGGATGACGACCACCAGAAGTACGACCTTCACCACCACCGTGGGGGTGATCGACCGGGTTCATCACGACACCACGAACGGTCGGACGAATACCACGCCAGCGCGAAGCACCCGCTTTACCCAACTGACGCAGGCTGTGCTCTGAGTTGGACACTTCGCCCAAAGTCGCACGGCACTCAGAAGGAATGCGACGCATCTCACCAGAACGCAAACGCACTGTCGCATAGGCACCTTCACGAGCGACCAGCTGAGCACTAGTGCCTGCTGAACGAGCGATCTGACCACCTTTGCCGGGGCGCATTTCGATGTTGTGGATCGTAGAACCTACGGGAATGTTACGAATCGGCAGGCATGAGCCAGCTTTCATCGGCGCGTCAACACCGCTACGAACGGTATCGCCAGCGAACAGTCCTTTAGGCGCCAGGATGTAACGACGCTCACCATCGGCATACAGCACCAATGCAATGTGTGCGCTACGGTTGGGATCGTATTCGATACGCTCAACTTTGCCGGGGATGCCGTCTTTGTTGCGCTTAAAATCGATAACACGGTAGTGGTGCTTGTGACCGCCGCCCACGTGACGTGTTGTGATACGACCTTGGTTGTTACGACCACCGGTCTTGTTTTTCTTCTCTAGCAAAGGCGCGTACGGAGCACCCTTGTGCAAGTGGGGGTGCACCACTTTGACAAGGTGACGACGGCCCGGAGAAGTAGGTTTAGTCTTAATTACAGGCATTTTACTTCCCTTATTCGCCGCCCAGCTCGATCTCTTGGCCTTCGGCCAAGGTCACGTATGCCTTGCGGATGTCGTTGCGCTTACCAAAACCGCGCGCAGTGCGCTTAGTCTTGCCCTTGATGTTCACGGTGTTGACCTTGGTAACTGTCACTTCGAAAAGCTTCTCAACAGCCATTTTGATCTCACGCTTAGTGGCGTCAGGCGACACTTTGAAGACGTACTGGTTGTTCGCTTCCGCGACCAACGTGGCCTTCTCAGATACGTGCGGCGCGACGATCACTTGGTATAGACGTTCTTGATTCATACCAGCTTCTCCTCGATGCGCTTAACAGCGTCAACGGTCATCACGACCTTGTCGAAGCCGATCAGGCTAACGGGATCAACGCCCGCCACGTCGACCGCAGTCACGTAGGGGATGTTGCGCGCAGCCAAGAACACGTTCGCATCCAGGTCTTCGGTAACAATCAATGCACCACGATCGCAGCCGAGCTCGGCCAGCCGTGCCGCCATCAACTTGGTTTTGGCCTCGGCCAAGTCCATTGAGGCAACAACGATCAAACGATCCTGACGAACCAGTTCAGACAAGATGCTACGAACTGCCGCGCGGTACATTTTACGATTAACTTTTTGCTCATGGTCACGGGGACGTGCCGCGAACGTGACACCACCGCTGCGCCAGATCGGGCTACGGATAGTACCAGCACGAGCGCGACCTGTGCCTTTCTGGCGCCACGGCTTTTTGCCGCCGCCTGAGACATCAGAGCGAGTCTTCTGTGCTTTTGTGCCCTGACGAGCACCTGCCATGAATGCAGTAACAACCTGGTGGATCAGCGCTTCGTTGAAGTCGCGACCAAACACGTCGTCAGAAACTTGTTGTGCGCCGCCGCCGGCGATTTGAATTTCCATCGTCGACCCCTATTAGCGCTTGATTTTGACGGTAGGCATGACCAAAACGTCACCGTTGTTAGCACCGGGCACTGCGCCCTTGACCAACAGCAGGTTGCGTTCTGCATCAACACGAACGATCTCTAGAGACTGAACGGTAACGCGCTCAGCACCCATGTGACCGGCCATTTTCTTGCCCTTGAATACACGACCCGGTGTTTGGCACTGACCAATAGAACCCGGGGCACGGTGGCTCAGCGAGTTACCGTGAGTAGCGTCCTGCATGGAGAAGTTCCAGCGCTTAACACCGCCCTGAAAACCCTTACCCTTAGACTGCCCAGTCACGTCGACTTTCTGGCCCGCTTCAAACGCTTCTACAGTCAACTCAGAGCCAACTTCGGGAAGCGCTTCGCCTTCAGCACGCATTTCCCAGAAACCACGACCCACTTGCACGCCATTTTTATTGACGTGACCTTGGACGGGCTTGGAAACACGTGACAAGCGACGCTCGCCAACGGTGACCTGAACAGCTGCGTAGCCGTCAGTTTCATCAGTTTTGACCTGGGCTACGCGGTTAGGCGTCACCTCAATAACGGTCACGGGCACTGATACGCCCTCCTCGGTGAACACCCGAGTCATACCGGCCTTACGACCGATCAATCCAATAGCCATTGTTGCTATCTCCATTCCGCCTGCATACGGGGCTTTAACCCGCTATGGCCCTTTCGGTTCTACACACGCACCGGTTGTCGCCAACGTCCGCCCGGTTTTTGGCGGGTTGGTTTGTTAATTAGCCGAGGCTAATTTGAACATCTACGCCTGCGGCCAGATCTAGCTTCATCAGGGCGTCTACGGTCTTATCAGTGGGCTCGATAATGTCGAGCATCCGCTTATGAGTCCGCATTTCGTACTGGTCGCGCGCGTCCTTGTTGACGTGCGGTGAAACCAGAACGGTGTAACGCTCTTTACGCGTCGGCAAGGGAATCGGGCCATTGACCTGTGCGCCAGTGCGCTTGGCCGTGTCTACGATTTCCTGTGCTGATGCGTCGATCAAACGGTGATCAAACGCTTTCAGACGGATGCGGATCTTTTGGTTCTGCATCGCTGCGCTTACTCCTAGTAAATTTTCTAGGCACGAAAGTGCACCCGGAAAATGGGAGCGCGAATATTAGAGGGCAGGGAGTTGAACGTCAAGAAGTAATGACAGGCGCGCCGGGGCGGCGACCGCCCATAAAAAAGCCCCAGCAGATGCCAGGGCTTTTGTCGCAGCCTAAGCTACGGAGGTGCGATCACCAATTACTTGATGATTTTAGCTACAACGCCAGCACCAACAGTACGGCCGCCTTCACGAATCGCGAAACGCAGACCTTCTTCCATCGCGATAGGCGCGATCAAAGTTACGGTCATCTGGATGTTGTCACCCGGCATAACCATTTCAACGCCTTCAGGCAGCTCACAAGCGCCTGTCACGTCAGTTGTACGGAAGTAGAACTGCGGACGGTAGCCTTTGAAGAACGGCGTGTGACGGCCACCTTCGTCTTTGCTCAGTACGTAGACTTCTGCAGTGAACTCAGTGTGAGGCGTGATTGAGCCGGGCTTAGCCAGGACCTGACCACGCTGTACGTCGTCACGCTTGGTACCACGCAGCAGAACACCAACGTTCTCGCCTGCACGGCCTTCGTCCAGCAACTTGCGGAACATTTCAACACCGGTGCAAGTGGTCTTCGCAGTATCTTGGATGCCGATGATTTCCAGCTCGTCACCCACGTTTACGATGCCACGCTCAACACGACCGGTAACAACCGTACCGCGACCTGAGATTGAGAATACGTCTTCGATCGGCAGCAGGAAGGGCTGGTCAACCGCACGCTCGGGCTCAGGGATGTACTCGTCCAGAGTCTCAACCAGCTTCTTAACAGCGGGCATGCCGATGTCAGACGTGTCGCCTTCCAACGCTTTCAGCGCTGAACCAACGATGATCGGCGTGTCGTCACCCGGGAATTCGTACTGGTCTAGCAGCTCACGAATTTCCATTTCGACCAGTTCCAACAACTCTTCGTCGTCAACCATGTCCGCTTTGTTCATGAACACGACGATGTAAGGTACACCGACCTGACGTGACAGCAGGATGTGCTCACGGGTCTGAGGCATCGGGCCGTCAGCAGCTGAACAAACCAGGATCGCGCCGTCCATCTGCGCAGCACCGGTGATCATGTTCTTGACGTAGTCGGCGTGGCCGGGGCAGTCAACGTGTGCGTAGTGACGGATGGTGCTTTCGTATTCAACGTGTGACGTTGCGATGGTAATACCGCGCTCACGCTCTTCAGGTGCGTTGTCGATCTGGTCGAATGCTTGCGCTTCGCCGCCGAAGACTTCTGCACATACGCGAGTCAACGCCGCTGTCAGCGTGGTTTTACCGTGGTCAACGTGACCAATGGTGCCGACGTTTACGTGCGGCTTAGAACGTTCAAAGGTTGCCTTGGCCATCGCGCCAAACTCCTCAATTTCATCGTTGAACTTACACCAAAAGGGCGATCGCGCAGCGATCACCCAATGGCGAGAATTGGTGGGGAGGGCAGGATTCGAACCTACGAAGGCTGAGCCGGCAGATTTACAGTCTGCTCCCGTTGACCGCTTGGGTACCTCCCCGGGAAGCGCGGATTGTGGAGATCGAGCGGTAGGCTGTCAAACGTTTTGTCACAATCAGGCTATTTGGTGCCGGCAGCAAGAATCGAACTCGCGACCTTCGCATTACAAGTGCGCTGCTCTACCTACTGAGCTATGCCGGCGCGGGGCGTAATATAGGGATAAAAGTTCCCTATGGCAACACTATTGATAGCCCATCTAGCACTAAATTGTCGTGCAACCGCGTTGGGCGCTCCAGAAGACCCGATAACCAAGGCGCATTGCCGCCGGTTAGGTGAATAATTCCAAGGCTGCCATGGCGACTTTCATAGCGGTATAACGCCTCTTTAATGAGCCCCACGTGCCCCAGCCGCAACGCATGCTCGACACAGGTCTGGGTATCACGGCCCGGCCCTAGCTGCGCCTCGAACAGGGACTTCGGCGCCGACCGCACCCTATCGGTTGAGTCGCCCAAGGCTTTGCGCCCCAGCTCGATACCCGGCGCGATGTAGCCGCCCAGGTGCTCACCCGTGCGCAGCACGAAGTCGATGGTCAGCGCGGTGCCCGCGGACACCACACAGCAGGCTTCGCCAGGGCGATAAACCGCGGCGATCCCAAGCCACCGGTCAATTCCCAGCTTTTCCGCATTGCGGTAGGCGGGGGTTAAGCCATTGTCGAGCGCATGAACCGATGGGTAGTCTATTTCCACCCCGGGCCAGGCCTGTTCACAACGCCGAGCAAAATGATGCGTTCTATCGGCGGACAGCACTGAAGCGATGCGTACTCGCCCCACCCCGATCTGACGAAAGCATTGACGGTCGTCAAATGCACCGACCCCGCTGTGGCGGCCAAACCGCCATTTAATGCGGCTATTACCAAGATCGCAGTCAAGCGTGGGTACGGACACTGATTTCTCCTGAGCGGATGGAACGTTCTTGGTCGCCAATGATGACGCGTAGGGCGCCCTCTTCATCAATGCCCACGGCTCGCCCAATGCTGTCGCCATCACTGGTGGGCCCGAATACGCGTACGTCGCGATTGGCCAGCGCATCGTACTTGGCAAAGCCGTCTTGCCACTGACTCATCTCAAAGGACTGAAAAATGGCACGTGCTGCACGACTGGCTAGCTGGTTACGCGTCACACCTGGCTTCAGTCCAACCGTGCGCAGGTCGGTCCAAGGTTGGTCAATTTGGCCGGCCACAGAGACCGGCGTCTGCACATTAAGGCCCACGCCGATCACCGCGCGACAGCAACCAGCCGGATCACCTTGCACTTCCACTAAGATGCCACCGCATTTGTGGTCGGCGACCCACAAGTCGTTTGGCCATTTAACCTGAATACCGCGAACGCCCTGCCCTGCCAGCATCTTGGCCAAACTAACCCCAACCCGCAGGCTCAAACCATCGGGCAGGCCGTCGTGGAAGGTCTGGGCACAACTCATGTATAGGTTGTGTCCCCAGGGTGACACCCAGGCACGCCCGCGACGCCCCCGTCCCGCGGACTGATGTTCGGCATAAACGGCATGTTGGCGTGGAGCCGAGGCCCAATCGAACCCCATTAGAAATCGGTTAGTGCTATCGGTACTGGCAAGCACGTCTACAGCTATTCCGGGAAACGTACGGCGCAAGGCTCGACGGATCGTTTGATCCCGCAACCACTCGGCACCGCCTGGCATGCGGTATCCGCGCGCGCGAACCGACTCGACAACGATGCCCTGTCCGCGAATCGATTGGATTTGTTGATTAATGCCAGCGCGGCTGATGCCCAGCTGTTCGGCCAGTTCTGGTCCGCGGTGAAAAACGCCGTCGGCGAGCAATTCGAGAAGCGGTGTCATCAAGTCCCTTGAAAAGCGATCGGTGACCCTCACACAGGTCGTACTGCATTATCCCATGGAAGAAACCAATGTCGAAAGAAACCCTCGGCTTCCAAACCGAAGTTAAGCAATTGCTGCACCTCATGGTGCACTCTTTATACAGCGATCGTGAGATCTTTTTGCGAGAGCTCATTTCAAACGCGTCAGATGCCTGCGACAAACTGCGCTTTGAGGCCCTGGAAAATGACGGGCTCTATGAAGGCCAGACCGACCTTGGCATCACGCTAAGCGCCGACAAAGACAACCGCCAGCTCATCATCAGCGACAGCGGCATCGGCATGAGTCGTGAAGATGTGATTCAAAATTTAGGAACCATTGCCAAATCTGGCACGGCGGACTTTCTGTCTAACCTGAGCGGCGACCAGCGCAAAGACAGTCAACTGATTGGCCAGTTTGGTGTCGGCTTTTACTCGGGCTTTATGGTCGCTGACGAAATGATCGTCGAGACACGTAAAGCGGGCAACGCCCAGGCGGTTCGCTGGACCAGCGCAGGCGACGGACAGTTCACCGTCGAGGACATCGACAAAGCCGACCGCGGGACACGCTTGATCCTGAAGCTTAAAGAGGACGCAGCTGAATTCGCTGATGACTTCCGGCTACGCAGCCTGGTCACCAAGTATTCGGATCACATACCGGTGCCGGTGCGGATGTTCAAGCGCGACGACGATGGCAATGCGACCACCGAGCTTGAAAACGTCAACGAAGCCAAAGCCCTTTGGACGCTGGCTAAGTCCGACATTACCAAGGATGACTACCAGGCCTTCTACAAGCACATTGCCAGCGACTGGGAAGACGCGCTTACCTGGGCCCACAACAAAGTCGAGGGCAAGCTGGACTACACAAGCCTGCTCTACGTTCCCAAACGCGCCCCCTTCGACCTGTGGAACCGCGAGGCACCCAAGGGCCTGAAGCTGTATGTGCAACGCGTATTCATTATGGATAAGGCC
>CAKZQE010000156.1 GCA_937139465.1 uncultured Gammaproteobacteria bacterium | reverse complement strand
AGAGCTTTTCAGCAACTTCCATAACTTCAGGAGATTTATGCGCGTTTAACGGCACAATGCCCACTTGGAAAGGCGCGATAGCGTCGGGCCAGATAATGCCCCTGTCGTCGTGGTTCTGTTCAATGGCCGCCGCCACCACACGGCTGACGCCGATGCCGTAGCAACCCATGTGCATGGGCTTGGACTTGCCGTTTTGATCCAGCATGTTGCAGTTCATGGCTTCGCTGTATTTGGTGCCCAACTGGAAGATGTGGCCCACTTCGATACCGCGTGTAATTTCAAGCACACCCTGGCCATCGGGCGAGGGGTCACCGGCGACCACTTCGCGCAGGTCACGCACCTCAGGTTCCGGCAAGTCGCGGCCCCAGTTGATGTTGAAGTAGTGCTCGCCCTCAATGTTTGCGCCGGCGCAAAAGTCGCTGACCAGGGCCGCACTGCGATCGACCAGTGTCGGTATGGGCATGTTGACGGGGCCGAGGGACCCGAAGCCGGCACCGACCACGTCACGTACCCGAGCGTCGTCGGCCATGCGCAGGGGGCTGGCGACTTCGGGCATCTTTTCGGCTTTGACTTCGTTGAGCGTGTGGTCGCCCCGGACCACGAGCGCCACCAGGGTGCCTTCTTCGCTGCCCTCGACAATCAGGGTTTTCAGGGTCTTTTCGATCGGCAAGCCGTAGCCCTGAACCAAAGCGTCGATGGTTTTCGTGTCCGGGGTCGGTTTCAGCTCCATAGCGGCACCGGGAGCGGGGCGTTCGCTTTCCCGGGGTAAGGCCTCGGCGGCTTCGATGTTGGCTGCGTACTGCGATCGGGTGGACACCGCGATGGCGTCCTCGCCCGAGTCGGCCAGCACGTGGAACTCTTGGCTGCGGCTGCCACCAATAGATCCGGAGTCGGCATCAACGGCACGGTAGCCCAGGCCCAAACGGTCAAACACCCGCACGTAGGCGTCGTACATGGTTTGGTAGCTTTGTGCCAAGCAGTCCGCATCGCGGTTGAAGCTGTGTGCATCTTTCATCAGGAATTCGCGCGAACGCATGATGCCGAAACGCGGGCGTCGCTCGTCGCGGAATTTCTGTTGGATTTGGTACAGGTTCATCGGCAGCTGCTTGTAGCTTTTGATCTCGTTGCGCGCGATGTCGGTGATGACCTCTTCGTGGGTCGGCCCCAGGCAAAAGTCGCGGGCGTGGCGGTCCTGGAAGCGCAGCAACTCGGGTCCAAATTGCTCCCACCGGCCTGATTCTTGCCACAGTTCAGCGGGCTGTGCGCTGGGCATCAGGGTTTCTAATGCGCCGGCGCGATCCATTTCTTCGCGGACGATGTTTTCGACTTTTTTAAGGACCTTCAGGCCCATGGGTAACCAGGTGTACAGGCCCGAGGCGAGCTGACGGATTAGGCCGGCACGCAGCATCAACTGGTGCGACACAATGGCGGCGTCTTGCGGGGTTTCTTTTAGCGTAGGAATCAGTTGTTTGGATGCGCGCATAGGGACCTCGATCAAAGTGGCGCGCAGTATAACGGATTTGGTTAGGTGCCGGCTCCCTCGGTTCGGATTTTAAAGGGCAGGGCGCTGGCGGCATCGGCCTGCCACTGCTCAACGGCCCCCTGTTCCCGAGCCAGGAAATCCGCCACGGCGGCGCGAAAGCCGGGATGACCGATACGGTGAAAGCTTTGGGTTTGCGTCGGGGCAAACCCGCGCGGGATTTTGTGCTCGCCCTGAGCCCCGGGGTCGAAGCGCTGCAGGCCCTGTTCGATGGCGAACTCGATGCCCTGATAATAGCAGGCCTCAAAGTGCAAACAGTCCACGTTCAGGCCGCCCCAGTAGCGGCCGTACAGTGTGGTCCGGTCGTGAAACAAAAGCGCTGTGCCGACGGGCTGGCCGTCCATGCGCGCCATCACCAGGCACATCTGGTCCCCCATGGTGGCGAACAGTTGGTTAAAGGCATCGGCGTTTAAATAGCCGCGTTGGCCGCGCACGGCATAAGTGTTTTGATAGTAGTGATAGAACGCATCAATGTCGGCGGCGCTGGCGTCGTTGCCGCGCAACCGTTCCAGCACGATCCCTTGGTCGGCGACAATGCGTCGTTCGCGACGGATCGCCTTGCGGCGTTTGCTGGTCATGGGCGCTAAAAAGGCTGGGAAGTCGTCGTAGCCGTCGTTGTGCCAATGGTATTGCACGCCGACCCGGCGCAGGGTGTCCTCGCCTGCGATTTCGCCTTCTGGGAACAAGCAGTGCCAGCTCGAATAACCTTGCTCGATCAGGTGGTCGATATGCTCAAGCAGCGCCGGGTGTGCCTTCGGATCGCCCAGCAGTCGCGGGCCGGTTGCCGGGGTAAAGGGCGCCGCGGTCAACAGTTTGGGGTAGTAGGCACCGCCGGCCCGTTCGTAGGCGTCGGCCCAGCCCCAGTCGAACACGTACTCGCCGCGGGAATGGTGTTTGGCAAACAGCGGCAGGGCAGCAATGGGCGTGCCGTCCTCCATTGCCACCAGGTGCATGGGGACCCAGCCTGTGGCTTCGCTGGTGGCGCCGCTGGTTTCCAATGCGTCTAGAAATTGATGACGCAGGAAGGGGTAGCCATTTAGCCACCCGTTCCAGGTGCTGGCATCGATGTCACGAATGCTCGCGAGGGTGGTTAGGCGGATGCTCACTGCGGAGCTGCAGTCAGCTCAGCATCCTGGTGGGTCGACGCCTGTGTCAGCAATAGCTCCAGATATCCTTTGTCGTTCTGGGCCAGCAGGCGAACCATGAGGTGATCACGGCTTGGGTCAAACCACAGCTCGGTGGTGCGGTCGTCATTCTTTTGGTAGCGCAGGTGCACCAACGACAGCGTGCCGGCGGGGGTATCGAGTTCAACCTGACCCAGATGCTCAAAGTCGTAGTCGCGAATGCGTCCGCGATCCAACACTTTCACCGACAGTGAACCGCCCGTATTCAGGGCCTGGCGCAGTGACAGTTGCAGTGTGAGTGGATCCAGTACGCCGGCTTCTAGGGTGACCTGATCGTCGTTCCAGTTCGCCGTGTTTTGGTTCCAATTGAAGCGCGATTGGTAGCTTTTCGTGCGGCCAAACACCGTGGTGTCGCGCATGAACTCGAGGGGAATCAGGTCCCCGGCGACGTTCGATCGAAAGACGCTGGTTTCGCTGATCGAACCGATGCTGGCTTTGGCGTTTTGTTGCATCCGCCAGGTGTCGCTGTCGCGGGTCAGCGTCTGGGTAGCATCCCCGGTCAGGGTGATCATGGTGTCCCAGGTCATTTTGTACTGGGCGCTAAAGGGAGTCAGTGCCCAAGAGATCGGGCTCAACAAGACAGCTAACAGGCACAAAATTGGTTTCATGGCTCGAGCCTAGCACCTCAAATTAACAATCACTAGCGTGTTAAAAAGCCAGCGGTTGGTTCAGTGGTTGGCCTTCAAATGTCGGGATCGCGCCAGTCAAATTCAAGCGTTGATCCAGCACCGCGCGTATGACCGCCGGGTAGAGTTCGTGCTCTTGGGTCAAGACACGCCCAGCCAGGGTTGAGGCCGTGTCGCCCGCCAGCACAGGCACCCGGCGCTGGCCGATGATCGGCCCGCCATCGAGTTCTGCCGTGACCAGATGCACGCTGACGCCGGCTTCGCTGTCACCAGCATCAATCGCGCGCTGATGCGTGTTCAGCCCTTTGTACCGCGGCAGTAGCGATGGGTGGATGTTGAGCATGCGGCCGGCGTAGTGGCTAACGAAGGGAGTTTCGAGAATGCGCATAAAGCCCGCCAACACCAGCAGGCTAGGCTGAAAGCGGTCAATCATGCCGATTAAGGCCTGTTCGAAGTCCGCGCGCCCGTCGTAGTCCGTGTGATCGATCACCGCGTGCTCGATGCCGGCGGCCATCGCTTTATCCAGGCAGCCTGCACCGGGGCGGTTGCAGATCAAGGCAGACAGGTTGGGCCGTATTACGGGGTCGTCCAGCAGGGCCTGAAAGTTTGAGCCGCCGCCGGACGCCAGAACAACGATACTCATCCGAGGGTCAGTTCGCCGCTCGCGTTGAGCTCGCCCAGCACCCAGGGCTCGGCATCCATGGCGCCGAGCACAGCCAGCGCTGTGGCCGCATCGGCCGCGTCAACCACAATCGCCATGCCCACGCCCATGTTGAACACACGTGCCATTTCAGTGGCATCGACGTTACCCGCACTTTGCAACCAATCGAAGACCGCAGGGGTTTCCCAGCTGTTCATGTCGATGTCGGCACCAATGCCCTCGGGCAACACCCGCGGCAGGTTTTCAATCAAGCCACCGCCGGTGATGTGGGCCATTGCCTTGATGGTGACGTCCTTCATCAAGGTCAGGATTTCCTTGGCGTAAATGGTCGTCGGCGCCATCAAATGGTCGATTAGGGGTTTGCCGTCAAGGTCCTGCTGCGTGTCCGCGCCGGACACTTCGAGGATCTTACGAATCAGCGAGTAGCCGTTGGAGTGCGGGCCAGACGAAGGCAACCCGATAATTACGTCGCCCGCGGCGCAGGTTGAGCCGTCGATAATACGGCTTTCCTCGGCGACACCGACGCAGAACCCGGCCAGGTCAAAGTCGTCGTTGTGATAAAGCCCAGGCATTTCCGCGGTTTCGCCGCCAGCAAGGGTCGCACCCGAGCGTTTGCAGCCCTCGGCAATGCCCGCGATGACACGGGTCGCCGCGTCGACGTCAAGCTTGCCGGTGGCGTAGTAGTCAAGAAACAGCAAAGGCTCAGCGCCCAGTGTCAGGATGTCGTTGACGCACATGGCGACCAGGTCGATGCCGATGCCATCCAGCTGATTGCTGTCCAGGGCCAAGCGCAGTTTTGTACCGACACCGTCGGTGCCACTGACAAGAACCGGCTCGTTGTAGCCTTTGGGCAGTCGTGTCAGCGCCCCAAAGCCGCCGATTGACCCGAGCATTTCCGGGCGGCGCGTCGCTGCCGCGAGAGGCCCAACGCGTTTGACCAATTCGTTACCCGCATCAATGTCCACACCCGCTGCGCGGTAATCCAATCCTTTTGCGTCGCTCATCCTGACCTCAAACCCGTTGAAAACGCGCATATTACCCTCGACAAACGATAAGATGGAGCTAAATCATCAACGGACATCCAATTTCGTGCGAATTCTTTTGCTTTCTCTGCTGGCCATCTGCGGATCGACCTGGGCCAGTCTTTATGAGGTGACGGATCTGAACTATCAGGGCGACGAGGCCCAGGCCAAACGCGCCGCCGTGACCACTGTGCTGTCTCGCCTGACAGGCCGCAACGCGTTGCCGCCAAGCGTCGCGGGCCTAGCCGATCAACCCGAGGAATGGATCCAGTCATGGAGCCTGGTCGACGAGCTGGCTGGTGTGGCCGAATTTCGTGTCGACGCTTCCATTCGCCAGGCGGTGCAACGGATGGGCTTGCCGGTTTGGACTCAGCCGCGCGCCACACCTTGGCTGTGGTTGGCGGTGGATGAGGGTTCTGGCCGACAGCCGTTGACAGCCACCTCGGACCTTGAGATCGCCCGTGCCCTGATGATTGAGTCGGAACGCTTGGCGCTGCCGTTGCAGTTGCCCGCCTGGGATGCGGACGATCGTTCTCAGGTTGCATTGGCCGAGCTGTGGGGGTTTTTCTTCGACGGAGTGGCGCAGGCAAACGGCCGCTATGGGGAGGATTACGTCGCGGGTCGGTTGGCCCGAACCGGTGCAGGCTGGCAGCTGGCTCTGGTCGGATCCGATGGCGCCCGGCTGAGTGAAACCTTTGCCGATGCGGCCGATGCGGCACGCGCGATTCATGGGTTCTGGCTGCCCAGTTTAGTGGCGCGTTACGGCGTCGCCGGCAGCGGTGACCTGAGTCTGTCCGTGGCCGGGCTGACCGCCGACAACTACGACGCTTTTATTGCCGAGCTTCGTTCGCTCGATGCGGTTGAGCGCGCATTCCCGGTCTTTTCCGACCCGCAGTTTGTGCGCTTTCGTGTTGTCACCGGCGCGCGTCCCGAGCAACTGGCCCAGTGGCTTGGGTTGCCTGAAAATCGCTTTGACGAGTCGGCGGCTGATTTGAAAGTCGTTGCGCGACCATGAAGCAGCAAACGCTGAATGCCTGGCCGGATCCGGGCACCCGCATGGACGCCTTTGAGCCCGGTCCTAACGGTGCGGTGCTGGCGGCATTGGCAAGTGGCGACAGCGTTTGGGTTCACGGGCCTGCTGGCGCCGGCAAGACCCACCTAGCGCAGGCAAGTATTGCCGAGGGTGGCGGATTCTACTTGTCCCTGTCGGACGCCCAATTGACGCCGGATGTGCTGGACGGTTTAGAGCAGTTCACCCGTGTGGTGTTGGACGATGTCAGTGCGGTTATCGGGGTGGCGGAGTGGGAGCGCGCCCTGTTTGCGTTGTGGAACGGGTGCCTGGATCAGGGTAGCTGCATGTGGGTGTTCAGCGCTGAGCCCGTTGCCGATTTGCCCTGGGTGATTCCTGATTTGCGTTCGCGCGCCGCGCAACTTCCGCAGTTTGCCTTGCACCCCCTGGACGACGGGCATTTACGCGGGCTACTGCGCCGCCGGGCGGACGTGCTGGGGCTGCATTTGGGCGATGAGGTGATCGCCTACGTGATGCGCCGTCATGGCCGCTCGACCAAGCAGCTGGTCGGTCTGCTGGATCAAATTGAACGGGCATCATTGCGCGATCAGCGCGTGGTCACCGTGCCCTTTGTTCGTCAGCTGTTGGGCGAGCGTTCACCAGCCGATTACGGTTAAAACTGACACTTGGCGTCGGCAAAATAGTACTGTATAAATATACAAATACGACGTGATGGCCATGCCGATTTTGGCTAATCTGTTTACCCCTTACATCAACAGAGCAATGACATATGAGCGACAATCGAACAAAAGCCCTCGACGCGGCCCTCGGACAAATTGAACGCCAGTTTGGCAAGGGCGCCATCATGCGCATGGGCGACGCGCCGATCGAAGCCATACCGGCGATTTCGACCGGGTCATTGGGTCTGGATATTGCGCTGGGCATAGGTGGCTTACCTGTCGGCCGAATTGTTGAAATTTACGGCCCGGAAAGCTCGGGTAAAACCACGCTGACATTGCAGGCAATCGCTGAATGCCAGAAAAACGGCGGCACGGCGGCCTTTGTCGACGCCGAGCATGCGCTGGATCCCGAATACGCTGCGAAGCTGGGCGTTGATGTTGGCGAGCTGCTGGTATCCCAGCCCGACACCGGTGAGCAGGCGCTTGAAATCGCCGACATGCTGGTTCGCTCAGGCGGTGTTGATTTGTTGGTCATTGACTCGGTGGCGGCCTTGACGCCGCGCGCGGAAATCGAAGGCGATATGGGTGACAGCCACGTCGGATTGCAGGCGCGCTTGATGAGCCAAGCCCTGCGTAAGATCACGGGCAACATCAAGCGTTCGAACTGCATGGTGATTTTCATCAACCAGATTCGTATGAAGATCGGCGTCATGTTCGGTAGCCCTGAAACCACCACGGGCGGTAATGCCTTGAAGTTTTACGCGTCGGTTCGCTTGGACATTCGCCGCATCGGTGCGATCAAGGATGGTGACGAAGTCGTCGGCAACGAAACCCGCGTCAAAGTGGTTAAAAACAAGGTGTCACCGCCCTTTAGGCAGGCCGAATTCCAGATCATGTACGGAAAGGGCATCTACCGGATGGGCGAAGTGATCGACTGGGGTGTCAAAGAAGGCTTGGTGGATAAGGCGGGCGCTTGGTACAGCTACAACGGCGACCGTATTGGCCAGGGCAAGGCAAATGCGTGCCGCTTCCTAGAAGAGAACACCGCCATGGCACAGGAAATCGAAGGCGAATTGCGTCGTCGCCTGCTGACCCGCGGCCCGGTGGCCGAAGAGGAAAGTGAGGAAATTCCCCACGACGATGGGCTGGTCTGATCACGAAACGCACCTGAGGGTTAGGCCGCTACGCTTTGGCGAGGTTGTTATCCGAAAAAACGGAGTCAGACCGAGGTTTTCGAAATAAGCGCTCCGCCATATCCCTGGCGGAGCAACTCTCTGGAAGGTGGCCTTTATCAGGGCTAAACCGAAGAGGCGGTGCAAGCCAACCAATTGGTATTCCAGTTTGCATCCAATATGCCTGACGCACGTACGTTGCTGCACATTGGCCCGAGCTCCGTCGCTTTCGTCAAGTTCAATATTGAACTATTGTTACTAAAAAGGTCAGCATGAGGCTTCTGGGATGGCGGCACAAACACAGAGCGATAACCGATCTATAAATCCAAGCGTCGCATTCAAGGTTGGCTTTAACATCCTTGACAAGTGGGGCTGCACTGCGCTTCAGAAGCAAGCGATTCTAGGGATCAAGAAAGGTTCGTTTAACCGTTACCAAAGCGGCCTATCCATCCCCTTGGCCATGCCAAGGGGATGGATAGGCCCAAGTCGCTCCGCGACTTCTAATCTGGCCTGTTCTGCTCCTGGATGTACTGCTTAAGAACTTCGATTGGCGCACCACCAACAGAACATGCAAAATAGCTGGGGCTCCAGATCGCGCCTTTTCTAGAGGCGACTTGGTGCAAGTCAGGATATTGACGCTTCAGCTCTCGACTACTGCAACTTTTTAGGTCTCTAACTAGGCTTGAAACAGATATTTTTGGTGAATAGCAAACCAATAAGTGAACGCGGTCGGATTCGCCATTAAATTCCGATAGCTCAGCTAACCTGGATTGACACATTTTGGAAAAAATCCGCTCAAGTGAGCAAAGATGATGGCCTCGAAGGGCCTTTCTGC
>CAKZQE010000155.1 GCA_937139465.1 uncultured Gammaproteobacteria bacterium | reverse complement strand
CATCCTGTTTGACGCCGTGGTAGGTCACCCAATCCGTGGTCTTGGTAAAGGTGTAGACAAAGAAATCCAGCGAGCTGGACGCGAATTTGTCGAAATTCACGATCAACGTTTGCGACGTATCGATGTCCTCGTGCGCTCGCAGCATGGCCGTCACATCGGCGACAATAGCGGGCAATTTCGCAGCGTCGTCGTAGCGCACGCCGATGGTCTCGTAAATGCGCCGGTTGGACATGCGTGATGGGTTCTCGACCGCAATCGACAAAAACGTCGAGTTGGGAATGTAGAGCGGACGCTTGTCAAAGGTACGAATTCGGGTCAGGCGCCAACCAATGTGTTCAACCGTGCCCTCGATTTCACGATCGGGCGAGCGCACCCAATCGCCAACGACAAAGGGCCGGTCGGTGTAAATAAAGAACCCACCGAAGAAGTTAGCCAGCAAATCCTTGGCCGCAAAGCCCACCGCGATGCCGCCAACACCACCAAAGGCGAGCACACCGGACAAACTGAAGCCAAAGGCCTGCAGCACCACCAGCGACGCGGTAATCAGCACCGCGACCCGTAATAGCCGGCCAATCGCCTCGGCGGTGGTGCGATCGATTCGACTGCTGCGCTTGGGATGGTTGACCAAGGCGTTTTCGTAGGCGCGCACCAAACGGTTAAGAAACCATGCGATGGCGACCACCACCCCGGTTTCACGCACCGGGTCGACCCAGCCCCCCAGCTCCGAACCGAGCAACGCGACTTCGGCGGCGCTGCTGAGTCCGATGGTCCAGACCGCCAGCCGTGCCGGCCCCTGGGCACTGGATACGGTGGCATGTTTAAAGCCCTTTTGCTGAGCCAACCTGGCTTCCAGGCGCACGATGGCCCGGCGCACAAAGTAGCCCGCCAACAGGGTGACGAAAATTACACTGAACACCCAAATTAAGGTTTCAGCTTGGTCGCGGGAAATCGAGAGGCTCGACAGCAAGGGGTCGAGCCACGCCCAGAATGCTTGCACGGATAATCCTTTTTGGGGTGAAAAAGTGACCCCAGAGAGTAACCAAATCACCCCGCACTGTCACACGCCAAGCCCATCGTTTTCGGGTACCCTACGGCGCACAACAAGACCCTAAGGAATCCCCATGAAAGCCATGCTACTTAACGCCTTCGGCGACGCATTCACCCTCGGTGACATGCCCGAAGCCACCCCTGGCCCAGGCCAAGTTCGCATCAAGGTCGAGGCCTCCAGCGTCAACCCCATCGACACCAAAATCCGCATCGGTGCCGTCCCAGCGGTGAGCCCGGAACTGCCGGGGGTTCTGCACGGTGATGTCGCCGGCACCATTGATGCCGTTGGCGAGGGCGTGTCTGCATTTGCCGTCGGTGATCGCGTCTATGGCATTGCCGGTGGGTTCAAGGGCACCAACGGCGCCTTGGCCGAGACCATGGTGGTCAACCCTGAGCTGATCGCCCACATGCCAAAAAACCTCGACTTCGCCGAAGCCGCCGCACTGCCCCTGGTGGCCTGCACGGCGTGGATCGCCCTGTTTGAAAAAGCAGGCCTGCAAGCCGGCGACCGATTGATGGTTCAAGGCGGCACCGGTGGCGTCGGTCACATCGCGGTGCAACTGGCCGCACTGGCCGGCGCAGACGTCACCGCCACGGTCTCAAGTGACGAAAAAGCCGAGTGGGCCCTGCGCATGGGCGCCAATCACGCCATCCGTTATGACCAGTGGGACGCGGTCAAAGCCGAAGCCCAAGCGCGCGGCGACCTGGGTTTTGATTTGGTCTTTGACACGCCCGGTGGCATTGGTCTGGATCGCAGCATTGAAGCCTGTGCACGTCGCGGCACCGTGGTCGGCATTGCGGGTCGCAACGAGCACAACCTTGGGCTGGTGCACTCGATGGAATTGACGCTGAAATTCGCATTCCTGATCGGTTACTTCATCGATCCGACGCGACGCCAACAGGACATCGGCGACATGCTGGCGAAAATCGCCAGCTTTGTGGATGCGGGCAAGCTGACCCCAGTCATTGCCGAGAGCTTCCCGATGACCCAGGTCAACGAAGCTCACGCGCGCTTAGAGCGCGGCGGCTTCATGGGCAAAATCGTGCTGACGCAGGACCTGGCTTAGAGCCTAGGCACAGGCCTCGTCGATCAACTCGATCCAGTGTTTGACCGGCGTGGCCGCTCCCGTCTCGATGTGCAAGTGACAGCCAATATTGGCCGTGGCGATCACGTCGGGGCGACCCGCCTCCAGCGCATCGACCTTTCGCGTCAACAGCTGCTGGGACAGTTCGGGCTGGGTAATCGAGTAGGTCCCTGCACTGCCACAGCACAGGTGCGAATCGGCCACGGTCGTCAATTCAAACCCCGCATCACGCAGGTAGCGCTCAGCGACACCCACGATTTTTTGGCCGTGTTGCAGCGTGCATGGCGCATGAAAGGCCACTTTGGTGTCCTTGGCGGATAGCTTCAACGATTCAATCGACAGCCCCGCAAAGACTTCTGTCATGTCCTTGCACAGTTCGGCCACGCGCTTCGCCTTGTCCGCGTAGGCCGGGTCGCCGGCCAGCAAATGGTCGTAATCCTTGACCATCACACCACAGCCGCTGGCGGTGATGACGATGGCTTCCGCCCCCGCTTCAATCGACGGCCACCAGGCGTCAATATTGGCGCGCATGGCATCCAGTCCACCCGCCTGATCATTTAAGTGATAGGCCACTGCGCCGCAGCAACCGGCCTCCGGCGCCGTTTTCAGGGCAATGCCGAGGCGATCCAGGATACGGGCGGCCGCCGCGTTGACGTTAGGCGTCGCACCGGGCTGGGCGCAGGCGTCCAGCACCAGCATCGTCCGCGCGTGGCTGTTCGCCGGCCAGTGCGTCGCCGAGCGCTTCGGCGGAATCTTTTTGCCCAGCTTGCCGGGCACCACAGGCTTGAACGCCTGCCCGACTTTTAGCAGCGCCGTAAACAGGGGCCGGTTGGGCAACACACTGATCAACGCCTGACGGGTCAGTCGCTCGGTGAACGAGCGTGGTACTTCCTTTTCTACGATGTGCCGGCCGATGTCGATCAGCTTGCCGTACTCAACACCCGATGGGCAGGTGGTCTCGCACGAACGGCAGGTCAAGCAACGATCCAAGTGGGTGCGCGTTTTCTCGGTGACCTCGTGGCCTTCGAGCATCTGCTTCATCAGGTAAATACGGCCGCGCGGGCTGTCCAGCTCGTCACCGAGCACTTGATACGTCGGGCAGGTCGCGGTGCAAAACCCACAATGCACGCACTTGCGCAGGATCGACTCGGCGGTCTGGCCCTCGGGCGTGTTGGCAAATTGCTTAACAATATTGGTTTGCATAATTAAAACTCGGGGTGAAAACGGCCGCGATTAAACAGGCCCTTAGGATCAAAACTGGCTTTGATCCGTTGATGCAGTGCCACCATGCCCGGCTCCATGGGCTGGAACACAGGGGCACCGGCGCCACGATACAGTGTCGCGTGGCCGCCGGCCGCCTTGACCTCACGACGCAATGCATCGGGGTCGACATCCGCCGCAATCCAGCGCTGGGCACCGCCCCACTCGATCAAGGCAGGCTCGGCACCGGCATAGGCTGTGACTGGGGCCACCTGGGGCACGCTGATGCGCCACAGCGGCGCATCAATGGCCACCGACGCGTGGGTCAATTCGGCAAAGGCTGTCCAAGGTGATGCTTCGGTCGGCGCACCACTTAGCTCGTTGACCGCAGCATCCACCGCGCTGGCGGCACCGCTGAGGCGAACATAGGCAAGGCCGTCGCTCCAGGCCGTCGCCGTCACCGGCAGTGGCAAGCCAGCAATTCGGTTGAAATAAGCCACCGCGTCAACGGCCGACATGGGCTCTGCCAAGGTGGTTTCGGCTTTGGCCACCGGCAACACTTTCAAGCTGACCTCGGTAATGGCGCCCAGCGTCCCGTGGGACGCGGTCATCACGCGGCTAATGTCGTACCCGGCCACGTTTTTCATGACCTCGCCGCCAAAGCGCAGGTGCTCACCCTGGCCATTGATCATGCGCACGCCCAACACGTAGTCCCGGGCGCTGCCGGTGTAGGGTCGCGCAGGCCCCGACACGCCCGTGGCGATGGTGCCGCCAATGGTGGC
>CAKZQE010000154.1 GCA_937139465.1 uncultured Gammaproteobacteria bacterium | reverse complement strand
GTCACGGCCTTCCAGAGCGAGCGGCGACCAGGGTTTCAGGTCCTTGACCGGCTCGGTCGTGGCGGTGGTGTAAAACAGGGGAACAATTTCCGCCAAACCACCGAGGCTGATGACCGCGATGATGCCGGCTGACAGCACACCCAGGTGGGTCTCAAAGATTTTATGCGCTTTGGCCATGATTATTTTCCTGCCGCCGCAGCTGCATCGCCTGCAACCGGTGTGGGTGAATCGGCCGTGTTGTCACGGGCCAAGCGAATGGTTTTCCAAACGTTGTAAGCCATCAAAAACATGCCAGCTACGTATAGGAGACCGCCGATCATGCGCACGATGTAGCCCGGATAAGAGGCCGCAACCGAGTCGATGAAGGAATAGGTTAGGGTGCCGTCCATGTTCACAGCACGCCACATCAGTCCCTGCATGATGCCGTTGACCCACATCGCGGCGATGTACAGAACCACACCGATGGTTGAGAACCAGAAGTGGATGTTGATCAAGCGCGTTGAGTACATGGCTGAGACGCCGTAGACCTTCGGCAACAAATGATAGATCGCACCGATAGAGACCATCGCAACCCAGCCCAAAGCGCCTGAGTGAACGTGACCGATGGTCCAGTCAGTGTTGTGCGACAAGGCGTTGACGGTTTTGATCGCCATCATCGGGCCTTCAAAGGTCGACATTCCGTAGAACGACAACGACACCACTAGGAAGCGCAGAATCGGATCGTGGCGAAGTTTCTGCCAAGCGCCGGACAACGTCATGACGCCGTTGATCATGCCGCCCCAGCTAGGTGCCAGCAGGATCAGTGACATCACCATGCCGACCGACTGTGCCCAGTTCGGCAAGGCCGAGTAGTGCAGGTGGTGAGCACCGGCCCACATATAGGTCGCGATCAGCGCCCAAAAGTGCACGATCGACAAACGGTAGCTGTAAACCGGGCGGCCGGCTTGTTTGGGTACGAAGTAGTACATCATGCCCAGGAAGCCGGCGGTCAGGAAGAAACCAACCGCGTTGTGTCCGTACCACCACTGAACCATCGCATCGACCGCGCCGGAATAAACGCTGTAGGACTTAAAGGCGCTGACCGGAATGGCGGCTGAGTTAACAATGTGCAGGACGGCAATCACAATGATGAACGCCGCATAGAACCAGTTGGCTACGTAGATGTGCGGGGTGGTTCGGTTGCGGATGGTGCCCAGGAACACGATGGCGTAGCTGATCCAAACGGCGGCGATCAGCAGGTCAATCGGCCATTCGAGTTCAGCGTATTCCTTCGACGAGGTCAGGCCCAGGGGCAGGGTGATGGCGGCGGCCACAATGACGGCCTGCCAACCCCAGAAGGTAAACTTGGCTAAGCTCGGGAACGCCAGCGTGGTGCCGCAGGTGCGCTGAACGACATAGTAGGATGTCGAGAACAGTGCGCATCCGCCAAAGGCAAAGATGACCGCGTTGGTGTGAAGAGGACGCAGACGCCCGAAGTGTGAGAATTCACTCGCTAAAAACTCGGGCCATATTAGCTGAGTTGCGATAAGAACGCCGAAGCTCATTCCCACGATGCCCCATACGACTGTCATTACCGCAAATTTGCGGACGACATCATAGTCGTATGACACGGCGTGACTCTGTGCGTGTGCCATGTCTAATCCTTGCCTAATTGTCAGTCCACAAATCGCGGACATAAAAAGAGTTGTTACGAAAACGTGGCGAGTTTAGACGGCATAGACGCCTACCACAACGATTGGGGCCAATGATTTGACCTAAGTCAGGCTACGACTTTGTGATTAAAAGTGCATAAGGGCGATGGGTTTTGATAATCTATGGTTATATAGAGATCGCCCTCCAGAACTAAGGCAACCCACAGACGATGAAGCTTCAACAACTGCGCTATATCTGGGAAGTGGCCCGCCACGACCTCAATGTGTCGTCGACCGCCCAGAGCCTCTTTACTTCGCAGCCGGGCATCTCAAAACAGATTCGCCTGCTCGAAGACGAGCTGGGCATCGAAATTTTTGCCCGCAATGGCAAGCACCTAACGCACATCACCCCGGCAGGCGAGGAGATCATCCGTGTATCCGGCCAGGTGCTGTCGCAAGTGGATCGAATCCGCCAGTTGTCCCAGGAATTTAGCAACGAAAAGCAGGGCGCGCTGGCCGTGGCGACAACACATACCCAGGCACGTTACGTCATGCCGCCGTTGGTCAAGTCGTTCATACAGGCCTATCCCGAAGTGTCCTTGAATTTGAATCAAGGCACGCCTCAGCAAATCGCAGAAATGGCAGCCGAGGGGCACGCGGACTTTGCCATTGCCACCGAGGCGATGGAACACTTCAACGACCTGATCATGATGCCGTGCTATCGCTGGAACCGGGCGGTGGTGGTGCCGAAAGACCATCCGCTTGCGAAACTGTCGGGCCCGCTGAGTATCGAGCGGTTGGCCGAAGAGCCGATCGTGACCTACGTGTTCGGGTTTACCGGCCGCAGCAAATTAGATGAGGCATTCAACAAAGAGGGGCTGACGCCACAAATCGTTTTCACTGCGGCGGACGCTGACGTCATCAAGACCTACGTCCGTATGGGCATGGGGGCCGGCATCATCGCGTCCATGGCCTACGACCCCAAGGCGGACGACGATTTGGTCTGCATCCCCGCGTCACACCTTTTTGAGGCCAGCGTCACCAAGATCGGTTTCCGTCGTGGCTCGTTCCTGCGCGGCTACATGTACCACTTCGTAAGCCTGTTCGCGCCGCACCTGACGCAGGACCTGGTCATGAAAGCCCAGCGCATGCAAACCCGCGCCGAGGTAGCGGCCCTGTTCGCCGACATCGAGCTGCCCGAGTACTGAGTCAGTGTTTTGGTTGCCAATCCGGGTCCGCCAGACGCGGATATAGGCGCCGCCTTAATTCCAGCAGCATAAATGCAGTCGCGCCCCACAAGGGTGTCGGCCATGGCAATGTCTGTCCTGGCAAGGTCCAGCAAAAGTGCCGGCCATCAATGACCCCGACCGGCGCATGACTTTGCGTGTCATCCCGCTGCAACCAGCTTTCCGGGTAGGCCGATAGCTGCACTGCCTCACTGCCATCAGGGCGCATCGCCGTTGGCTGGGGTAGTTCACCGATAAACACCCGGGCGTTGTATCCGGTTCCGGTCGACACGGCGCCCAAGTCCCCGAGCCAGCGAACGCGGTTAGGGTTCAGGTCGGTCTCCTCAAGTAGCTCACGCTTAGCGGTCTGCCACAGGCTCTCGTTGCCCTCGCGCTTGCCGCCAGGGAGCGCCCATTGGCCTGAATGGCCGCGCAGGCGTTCGGAGCGCTTGATCAATAAAATACCGTGGCTATCCTCTGATGCGGGCAGCTCGCTCAGGCCTGGGCTTGATAGCGGCACCCGCAGCAAAGCGACGGCGGCCTCCTTGCTGTCGCGGCGGAGGCTGCGGTGAGGGCGCATGATGGTGCGCCCGGATTGAGGGAAGACCGGATCGTTGATGGAATCAAACATGGAATCTAGAGTAACCCAGTGCCGCCATGAGCGGCAGGGCTGGGTCTTATGCGTGCGTCGCTGGCATAACCCGCATGGCGCGGGTTCCCTCATAGCGCTGCATGGGGCTGGCGTTGCCGGCGAGTTAACCTTTGCGCCGATGCTGCCTCAGTTACAGGGTTACCGAGACGTTTGGGTGCCTGATCTTTATGGCGCGGGCGATAGCGTTCATGAGCATGGCGAGATGCCCTTTGAGATCACCGATTTGGTTGAACATCTACTCGAATTTACCTCAGATAATAATATTCAAGACTATGATTTAATTGGATATTCCTTCGGTGGATTGGTCGCGATGATGGTGGCGCAACATCCCCAGGCCAGGCGCTTGGTCTTGGTTGAACCGGCGTTGATGGAGAGCCTTTCCTGGGCCGATACGATGGCCCGCCGCGCGCGCTACGTGGATGCCACGGCGCCCTTACTCGCAGGTCTAGACCCGGTCCAAGCGGTCTCGGCTTTTTTGGATATTGTCTCACCCATGCGCTCACGCCACCCCCGGGTCGAGTCCCGGGTCGTCGCGCGTTTAGCTCACCGCCCGCTTGGGCTGGCGTATGCTTTAGAAGCAGTGGGCCGGCATGCGCAACGCTTGGA
>CAKZQE010000153.1 GCA_937139465.1 uncultured Gammaproteobacteria bacterium | reverse complement strand
ATATCCCGACCTTTGAAAGCGACCTGGCCAAAGGCGTTTTCGACATTGCCTACATGAATCCGTACCACTTCACGGTATTCAATGAAGCGCCGGGTTACCGCGCCATTGGCCACCGCGAGGGCAACGGAATTCGCGGCGTTATTGTCGTCGCCAAAGACAGCGATATCACGGATCTGACTCAGCTCAATGGCAGTCCGATCGCATTCCCGGCACCGGCCGCCTTTGCCGCCACGCTGATTACTGGCGCTGAACTGACTGCAGCCGGTGTGGAATTCACGCCCCGCTACACCCTGTCCCATGACAGTGTTTACCGTGCCGTTGGGGCTGGGTTGATGAAAGCCGGTGGTGGCATTGGCCGAACTCTGGCAGCCGTGGATGACGAGACCCGCTCGCTGTTGCGCGTGTTGCATACCACCGCGTCGTACACGCCCCATGCGGTGGCCGTTGCCCCTCGTATTAATGAGGCAACACGGCTAAAACTGCAGACGGCCCTGACAGCCTTGAGCGACCAGGCCATTTTAGACGCATTGAAGATCAGCGGTTTTACCGCGGCGGATGACAGCGCCTGGGATGATGTCCGCGCGCTCAACCTTCGTGTGATCAACGCCGAATGAGCCTTCGTGTCCGCACGATTTTGGGCATTGCCCTCATTGAGATGGTCCTGCTGTTTTTACTTGGGTACACATCCATCAATGCGATGCGCGACAGTATCGGCTCCGAATTCGTGCGCAGGTCGGAAGCGACACAAATCATGCTGCGCAGCGTGCTCGCCGATGCCTTGATTTCAAGCGACTTAGCCAGCGTTGATGACATTCTGGCAACACTGACGATGGACACGGATGTGGTCTACGCTGGGGTTCGCCTGAACGATCGTTGGTTGTCCTTTAGCGGCGAAATGTCCGCCCACGCCGGCAGTCAGGAAACTGGCTGGGCTGACGCTGGCGATGATATTTTTGATACGACGGTGTCAGTGTCCGCCGGGGGCCAGGACTTTGGTGAGCTGGCCTTGGGCTTGAGCCTTGTCAAAGCCGAAGCCGAGGTCACCGCCGCGGCGTGGCGCTTTGCGGTCCTGGCCTGCCTGGGCATCGTTTTGTCCGCTGTATTTAGTTACTTTTTAGGCACCTGGCTGTCGGTCAGGGCCAAGCGCCTGACCCGCGCAGCTACGCGTTTAGGGCAGGGCGATCTGTCGACTGTTGTTGTCGACACGGGTAACGATGAGTTTTCCGACTTGGCGCGTCAGTTCAATGGCATGGCCGAACGGCTGCGCACCGAGGCCAGTCAACGTGACGCGGCGCTGGACGAAGCGCGATCCAAAGAGAACGATCTGATCGAGCGAACGCGGCAGGTTGAAGCCTACAACCAGATGTCGAATCTGCTGAACGTGGTTCAGCTCAACGTTATTTTGAACCCGACCGAAGCCGTCTACAACGCCGCCCTCGTTCAGGACTTACTGGATATTACGCTGTCTGAAGCGGGCTTTATCGCCCAGGCGGAAGGCGTTGCCCAATCAGGCGCCAGCCTGAAGGTCGTGACGGCATTTTCCCGTTCAACTGACCCGGCTCAGGGTGCTTGGATCAAAGACCGGCTGGAAAACGGGGATTGGTGGTTTAACTGGCAAGGCTCGGTTGACGACATGGGCATAGGTTTTGAATCCAGTGGCCGCTATGTTGGGGGGCGCGATGAAATTGTCGACACTATCGGTGAATCTCCGCTGGCCGACGAGTACCGCTACATGGCGCTGGTGCCTTTGATTCATAAGGGGCAGGTCATTGCCACCTTCGCGGTGTTCCGTAACACCGCTCCGTATTCCGAAAATCTCGAAAGCTTCCTGCAACCGTTGATTACGACCTGCTCGCAACTGGTTGAAGCGCGCGACAACGTGGCGGCCCGATTGGACGCGGAAAACCAGTTGCGTGAGAACGAAAACAAGATTCGCTCGATTTTGGAATCAGCCAGCGATGCCATTATGACGCTGACCTCAAACGGCGTGGTGTCCAGTGCAAACAGCGCGGCTGGGGATGTATTTGGGCTACCCAGCGAACAGCTCATTGGTTTGTGGTTTGGTGAGCTATTGGAACCGGAGTTGCGTACCTCCCTCAGCCGAGGCGTGCCCAAGGTCATGGAACTGGCGGATTCCAGCGGCGTGATTAGCACGGTCGGCCGGCGCTTGTCGGGCACCGCTGTGCCGATTGAAATGTCACTAAGCGTCATGGAGAGTCAAGGCGAGGAGCTGTTCACAGCGGTCGTCCGCGACGTGACAGAAAAACGCCAAGCCCAGGAATCCTTGCGCGCGCACTCACAGCAACTAGACGGCATTTTGAGTCTGTCCGGTGACGGCTTTGTGGCCTTTGACGGCATTGGTCAGGTTGGTTATGCGAACCCCGCGTTCAACAAGCTGCTAGGACTGCGCTCGAATGAATCGGAGAAACAGACTGTCGGTAGCCTAAGCCACCGGCTGATTAATCAATCCGAAGACTGGCACACGCATCTCGATAGCCTGACTGACGGCAAAGTTTACCGTATTAGCCTTATGAAGCCTGCGCCGCGCATCGTCGAGATCAGCGCACGAACCATGCGTGGCGAGGATGGCAAAACCCTGGGCCGGGTGATGTATTTCCGCGATGTGACCCACCAGGCTGAAGTCGACCGGATGAAGTCTGAATTCCTATCCACCGCGGCCCACGAGCTGCGCACGCCGCTGGCCAGTGTTTACGGTTTCTCTGAGTTGCTGATGAGCATTGATTACGATAAGGAAACCCGTGATGACTTGTTGGGGACGATCCACAAACAAGCCTCGCGTCTAACCAAGCTGATCGACGAGCTGTTGGACTTGGCGCGCATCGAGGCCCGTGCCGGCAAGGACTTTGACATCACTACAGGTGACCTGTCCGGGTTCGTGGACGATCTGTGTTCAAGTTTCGTCAACGCAGGTGACGATCGCAGCCTGCACTGGACCGTTGACGCGGAGTTGCCGGCGGTGGCCTATGACGACAGCAAACTGGCGCAGGCACTCAACAACATTATTTCCAATGCGTTCAAGTACTCGCCAGACGGGGGCGACGTCAGTGTCGGTGTGCAGGTAGAGACCGAGCGCGTTGGCATCTGGGTTCAAGACACCGGCATGGGCATGTCGCCCGAGGCCGTGGACCGGGTGTTCGACCGCTTCTTCCGTGCTGACCCGAGCTGCAACATCCCGGGAACGGGACTGGGTATGTCCGTCGTCAAAGAGATTATGGACCTGCACGGTGGCACCGTCGAAATTCAGTCGGAACTGAACCAGGGAACGCGGGTAACGCTGTGGCTACCTGCTGAGAGCAAGAGCCTGGTGATTGCCAGCTAAACCCAGCCTTGGCGCCGGTACAGGGTTGATAGCCCAAACATTAACGTGGCCCATACTGGCACCAATATGGCGAGCGTTGCCCACATACCTAACGGAAACTCGACCGCACCGAGGCGCTGTCCTGCTGCGTAACTAGCGCCGCCAGCCATGCCCCCGAGTACCGCGGCCAAGGATGCTTTGCGCAACAGCCATGCCAGGGAATGCTCCAAGGTCGTCGCAAAGCAGCCCCACAAAAGCATCAGCCAGGCCGGGAGCCAAGGCGCTGCCTCGTTGAAGGCAAACACCCCCATGCGCCGAAGTATCCCGTCTAATAGCACACCGCCGAGCATGACCAAGGCCACCCGGCGGGTTTCACCCGTGTTGGCAAAAAACGTGAAGTGGACGCCAATCCACGCGAGCGCGAGGCCATCGGCCCAGGGCGCACGTTGTGTGATCAGTACCAGCCACATCAGGTTGAACCCGATCAGGTTGATGACCTGACCCTTGGAAAACCCTGTAGTCGGCATCGGTTGACTCATAACGGACTGGCGGGGGATTGCGCGCTTGAGCGGGGTGCCGCTAGCAGCAGTTGCCCAAGTCCCAATTGGCGCTCGGCGAATCCGCCCTCACAGTAGGCAAGGTAAAACCGCCACATACGCTGGAACCGATCGTCGTAGCCCAGGCCGCTGACATGATCGCGGGCCAAATCAAAGCGTTGGCGCCAGTGCGCTAGCGTCTGTGCGTAGTGACCGGCGTAGTCCTGCAGATCCACCAGCCGCAGATCCGTGGCACTGGCGACGGACTTCATCATTGCGCTGACACTGGGTACGAACCCACCGGGGAAAATGTATTTTTGAATAAAGTCGACACCCTGCAAGGCCTGGTCATAGCGGTGATCAACGATGGTAATGGCTTGGATGAGCATCAAACCGTCCGGCTTTAACAGGCTTCTGCACTTCGCGAAGAACGTATCCAGATACTGGTGACCTACCGCTTCGATCATCTCAACACTGATCAAGCGATCGTAGGTGCCATCGAGGTCACGATAGTCCTGTTTTAGCAACGTGATGCGGTCCTCAAGGCCTTCGGCTTTCACCCGGGCTTGAGCCAAATCGTACTGCGCATCGCTGATGGTGGTGGTGGTGACGTGAACCCCGTAGTGCTTGGCCGCGTGAATGGCCATACCGCCCCAGCCGGTTCCAATTTCAATTACCCGCATGCCCGGTTGCAGCCCAAGCTTCTGGCAAATCAGGTCCAGTTTGTGAACCGCCGCCGTCTCCAGTGGCGCATCGGCGTTCGGATACACCCCGCTTGAGTACATCATGGTGGGGTCGAGGAATGACTCAAATAAATCATTGCCCAGGTCGTAGTGCGCGCGAATGTTGCGACGGGCGCCTTCACGATTGTTGCGGTTAAGCCAATGCACCGCCCGAAGGGTTCCGCCCAACAGCTTGGTAATGCCCCCATCCAGGCGGTCTAGCACGCTGACATTGCGCACAAACAGACGCGTTAAGCACGCCAGGTCATCAACTTCGATAACCCCATGCATGTAGGCCTCTCCGGCACCAATGGCGCCTCGAAGGGCGAGGTCAGCCCAGGCGCTTGGGTCTAACACGTGCACCCGAACGCGCAGTGCAGGGTCATCGTCACGACCGAAACGGTCAATGCGCTGATCTTCTTCAATTTCGAGCAACCCATGCTCAAGCTGATTCAGAAGGCGAAAGCAGGCTTTGCGGCATTGCCGCTCGATAAGCGACCCGGTCTGGGACAGGGGAGCGATTTTCTGTACGGACATGTTCATCCTTTTTTTAACTCCTTCGGGTAGGGCTGATAGGGTAGGCCGCGGCACCAGAGCCTTAGCGCTTGAGAGTAAATGCCGACCACGGTGATCCAGGGCATGAGCCACTGACCCGCGCGGTCAGACCAGGCGGGGGTGGTGACCTCAGCGAGCCGAAAGCCGGCGCGAAACAGCACGCCGGCTTCATCTCGTAGGGATAAATCGAGTGCGACCTGCCCCTTGTCTGGCCAGCGCGCGTGAATATCGTAGGTTTGGCCGCTTGGGTTAAAGGGCGACACGTGAAAGGTTTTTTGCCATCGGTGGCGGGTCACCTGGCCGGCGGCTTCGATGCAGTAGACCTCTCGTTCGCGCCACGGCGTGTTGCGCACTTCAAGCAACAGGGCGGTCGGCTCACCGTCGCAACTGAGGTAATAAACCGTCAGCGGATTAAAAGCCATGCCAAGGCTACTAGGCTGGGTCAGCATGATGATAGAGGTCGGCGCCGACAAGCCGTGCTTTCGGGCGTAGGCGATGACCTTTTCACCAATGGGGGCTTGGGTCTCGTCAAGGTGCCGCGCCGGCTTGATGCCCGCAGGCGCCACAGCGCCCATTAACTCAACGGCGCTCATCCAAAGCGGGTAGCTAAAGGCATGCCCAATCGGCCGTAGGCGCCGGTGAAACAGTCGACCTCGCATTCGCATGTCAGCTGCCCAGTGTCTGGTGCAACGCGCCGGCGGCTTCCAGGGCGGTGCTATAACCGTCCTCATGGAATCCATTGCGCGCCCAGGCGCCGGCGACAACAACGCGTTGGTTGGCGTTGGCGGCACCCAATGTGGCCTGTGCCGCCGGGGAATCAGGCGAGAATTGCGGGTGCGCATAGTGATGCATGCTCAGGACCTTATCCGGGTCAATGCGACCCTCCGGGTTGACCGTTACAAAGAAATCCACTGGATCGTCGAGGCACATTAGCTCGTTCATGTAATAGGTCAGTATTGGCTTGTCGGGGTGCTCGGATTGCAGCATGTAGTTCCAAGCGGCCCAGCAGGAGCGATGGTGCGGCATTAAACTCGCGTCTGTGTGCATGACCACTTCGTTGTCCAAGTAGGGCACTGCGGCTAACAGCGCTGACTGCGCATCGGTTGGTTGCTTGTAAATCGCACGGGCTTGGTCGCTATGGCAGGCCAGCACAGCGCCGTCGAATTGCTCGGCTTCATGACCCTGCACGGTGACCCGAACGCCGTTGTCGGTCGCTTCGACAGCAGTCACGGGGCTCGAGCAGCGAATCTGGTCCCGGTACGGCTCAGTCAGCGGCGCCAAGTAGGCGTTTGATCCGCCAATCAGCGTGTACCACTGGGGCCGGTCATGGATCTCCAAAAGGCCGTGGTTATAAAAGAACCGAGCGAAAAATAGTGCCTCAAACTGCTCCATGTTGTGTTCGGGTGTCGACCAAATGGCGGCGCCCATGGGCATCAAGTAGCGATCCCGGAATGCCTGGGAGAATCCATGTTCGCGCAGGTACTCGCCCAGGGTTTGCTGGCTTGGAATCGCCTCATTCGCAAGGTCTTTTTTTACTTGTCGATTAAAGCGCACGATGTCGGCAATCATGCGCCAATGGCTAGGGGAGCATTTCAGTTTCCACGATGGCGCTAGGGTCGCCAGGCTTGTTCCCGCATATTCAAAGGACGAGCCTTCCTCCATGACACTGAAGCCCATGGTCGTGGGCTGGCGTTTGACGCCCAGGCGGTCGAGTAGGGCGATAAAGTTTGGGTAGGTGCGCTCGTTATAGACAATGAACCCGGTATCGATGTGCCGAGTGACCCCGTCGACCTCGACGGCCACTGTGTGGGTGTGGCCGCCGACGCGGGATTCGGCCTCAAACACGGTCACCTCATGACCGTTGTCATGCAGTTCGCGCGCGGCCCCAAGCCCGGTGATTCCAGCTCCAACAATTGCGATCCGGGCCATGTTATGTGCTCTCCTGGGTATGGGCTTTGAAGGTGTCGATGGCCGCTTGTCGGCTGGCCTTCAGGTCAACCATGGGTGGT
>CAKZQE010000152.1 GCA_937139465.1 uncultured Gammaproteobacteria bacterium | reverse complement strand
ATACTGATCGCACTTGTCGCCGATGCCAACTTTTTCCAACAGCTTGCGGCCGGTTTCAGCCGCCGCAGCGCGTTCTTGGCCTAGCACCGTGACGGGGGCTTCAATCACGTTGTCCAAAATGGTCATGTGTGACCACAAGTTGAACTGCTGAAACACCATGCTGAGGTGGGTCCGCAACTGGCGGACTTGCTCGTCGTCAGCGGGTATCCGCTCGCCGCGTTTGTGTGTCCAGCGGAGAGTATCGCCTTTGAACACAATGTCGCCTTGCTGGGGCGTTTCCAGCAAGTTCGCGCAGCGAATCAGTGTGGATTTGCCGGACCCGGATGAGCCGATCAGCGCAATCACGTCACCCTTGTGCGCGGTGATGTCGATGCCCTTGAGCACCTCAAGGTCGCCGTAACTCTTGTGAATGCCTTTCAGCGAAAGCACCGCTTCACTCATGCGTGAGCCTCTTGAAATTTCGCCAGGCGGCCCTTGATGCGGTGCAGGTCGTCATCGGTCATCAAACCGACACAGGCACGCAGGCCGTGCTTATGCTCGGCGCCGGCGTCAGTTAGCGGGGTTGCGCTGATGCCAAATTGGATTAGAGCCTCTGCCAGGCCGGACTCAGGGTAGGCGGGATGGCCGAATGCAAAATAGAAGCCGTCAGCAATGGGTGTGTCGCCGTCGGACGCGTACAGCAAGTCAAAGCCGTGTTCGGTCAGTGCGGATTTCAGTTTCAAAGCGCGCTGCTCGTATGCGCGCGCCTCGATCAAGGGATTCCACTCGCCCTCAAGCATCGCCCGCAAGGCCGCTTCGAAGCCCGCCTGGGCCGATTGGCACAGGCCTGCTGTGGTCGGCTGGATAATGCCGAACAGCAGGGCGTTGCGGAACGTGGCATGGCCGAAGCGCGTTTGCAGCTGCTCGCTGCTCAGGTCCATCAGCGCCTCGGGGACAATCAGAGCACCAGTGCGCTGGCCGGCGTAGTTGAACAGCTTCGAGCCCGAAAACATTTGGATGCAGCGGTGCGTGTAGTGGCCCATGCTGGGCGGGTAAGGCGGCTGGTTGGGCTGGCTGTAGTCAACCCGGAAGTCCATGCCAAAGTACGCCAAGTCCTCCAGGGCGATGCACTCGTAGGCATCACACAGGCCGGCGATTTCCTTCAGCTCGTCCGGGCTTAGGCAGTTCCACACCGGATTGGACGGATTGGAGTAAACGATGCCGGCAATATCGCCGCCTTCCAAAAACGTGCGAATCTGATCGGCGACACGGCGCGGGCGCTGGGCAAACACGTCAATGCGCGCGTAGGCGATCCCCAGGCTTTGAACTTGCTGGATCTGGGTTGGGAAGCCGGGGTCCAAAAACAGGATCTTGTTGCGCGCCGGGTGCAGGTTGGCAACCAACCAAAATGCCGCCAGGCTGGCCTGCATGGCACCCGCCGTGGGGATGCAGTTGTCCGCCGGTACGCTCAGGTTCATAAAGGACTTAAAGAAGGCCGACAGCGCGTCGCGCAGGCCGGCATTGCCATTGAGCGCTGGGTACTGTGCCAATAACGGAGAATCAATCACCCGATGCTCCGCCGCACGGGCTTGAGGGGCTGGCTCGAGCCCGGGTACGCCCAGTTCCATGCGCACGAAATCAACGCCGGTCACGGCTTCAAGGTCACTGATCATCATCACCAGCTGGCGAATTGAGGCGTGCTCTAGCTGATCGATGCCGTAATGGATTTTGGTGTTGGCAATGTGTTCGGGGGTGATAAGGGGCATGGTGCGCTCTTTTAGTTTAGTCGCGCAATTTACCACGCCCCCGAACCCTAGGCGAGACTGCTGGTCGCTTCGTGGTGGCTCATAAAGACCTGGCCATGCAGATGCTCAATCAGGTCCGAGTGCACCAGCTTGTCCATCACCGGGCCCTTGACCTCGGAGAGGTTAAAGCTGATGCCCGCATCAGCCAGTCGCGCGTTGATGGCTTCGAGCACTTCGAGTCCGGACGCGTCGACATCGTTGATGGCCGAGCAGTTCAAGATCACGTGCTTCAGCCGCGGTCGGGTCACCAGCTCGCCAATGGC
>CAKZQE010000151.1 GCA_937139465.1 uncultured Gammaproteobacteria bacterium | reverse complement strand
AGTCAGGGCTCAGCTGGCCGGTAGCGGGATGTGTTCGTCCTTGTCCGTCGGCGGCAGGGTGAATTGCCCGTTGTCCCAGTCCTCGGCTTGCCATTCGCGCTTGGCGTGCTCGAGCTTTTCCTCGGACGAGGACACAAAGTTCCACCAAATATGGCGTGGCCCTTCCAGAGGGTCACCACCGAGCAACAACAGCTGCGCGTCCGTCACCGCGGTTAGGCTAAGCGGATCACCCGGGCGCAGCACCAACAGCTGACCGTTGTCGAAGCGATCCTTGCCCAAAGTCACGGTGCCGGACAGGACAAATACGGCACGGTCCATGTGACGCTGATCCAGCGGCAACGAGTGCCCGGCTTTAACGATGGCGTCGGCGTAAAACAGCGGGCTGGCGGTTTTTGAGGGTGCGCGCTCGCCATACAGGTCCCCCAAAATTACCCGTACGCTTTTGCCCTCGGCCTCGATCAGCGGCAGGGCGTCGGCCTTGTGGTGTTCAAAGTCCGGCGCCATGTCTTCGCTCTTTTCCGGCAACGCGACCCAGGTTTGGAAGCCTGACAGTCCAAAGCCAGCGGCCCGTTGCGCCGGCCGTGTGCGCTCTGAATGGGTAATGCCGCGCCCGGCGGTCATCCAGTTAACCTCCCCTGGATTGATGTCCTGAACCGTGCCTAGGCTATCGGCGTGGAGCATGCTGCCCTCATACAGGTAGGTGACGGTGGATAAGCCAATGTGCGGGTGCGGGCGTACGTCGATGCCGTGGCCGGGGTCGAACTGCGCCGGGCCAATTTGATCCAGAAAAATAAAGGGGCCGACCATTTGTCGGCCAGCAGCCGGCAGTGCGCGGCGAACTTCAAACCCACCCAGGTCGCGAGCACGGGGCACGATCAGGCGCTCCAATGCGTCTTCAGGGTTGGTGTGGCGGGTATCCAGTTGTGACATGAAAGCCTCCTTGGTAGGGAGGCTATCTTCGGCGGCACCGACGACCGGCGCAAGTGAATGCACTGGTGCCGGTTTGGCATCAATCTCCTAGGGAGAGGGGTTGGGCTGGCGCTGATGAATGGCTTCGATCCCGTCGATCAATTCCTGTGACAGCACGATATCGGCGCTGTCGATGCAGGTTTTTAGCTGCGCGATGCTGGTGGCGCCGATAATGTTCGACAACACAAAGGGCCGAGAATTGATGTAGGCCAGCGACATCAGGGTCGGGTCGATGCCGTGCTCATCAGCTAGGGTCAAGTACGCTTCAGTCGCCGCCACCGCCTCGGGGTTGTTGTAGCGTGAAAAGCGGTCGAACAGCGTCAGTCGCGCGCCGGCTGGACGCGCGCCATGGCGGTATTTGCCCGTCAACACGCCAAAGGCCAGCGGTGAATACGCCAGCAGTCCCACGTTTTCGCGGTGGCCCACTTCGGCGAGCCCGACCTCGTAGGTGCGGTTCAACAGGTTGTAGGGGTTTTGGATGGTTTGAATGCGCGGCCAGCCCTCGCGCTCGGACAGGGCTAGAAAGCGCATGGCCCCCCAGGGTGTCTCGTTGGATAGGCCAATCGCGCGAATCTTGCCTGATCGCACGAGGCTGTCCAAAGCCTTCAGGGTTTCTTCGATGGGGGTCTCGTCGGCGTCACTGTGTTGGTAACCGAGCTTGCCAAAAAAGTTGGTGTTACGGTCCGGCCAGTGCAGTTGATACAAGTCGATATAGTCGGTTTGCAGGCGCTGCAGGCTGGTCTCGACCGCGCGCACTAAATGGTCCGCAGTAAAACGCGGGCCACCACGAATGTGAGCCATCCAGTCGCCCGGACCCGAGGCCTTGGTCGCCACCACCCAGCGATCGCGTTGTCCAGTCTTGGCAAACCAGGACCCGATGTATTGCTCGGTGCGGCCCTGGGTTTCTGCTTTGGGCGGTACCGGGTACATCTCGGCACAATCCATAAAGTTCAGGCCGCGCTCAAGCGCGTAATCGATCTGTTCGTGGGCCTGGGCTTCGGTGTTCTGTTCACCCCAGGTCATGGTGCCTAGGCAAAGCTTGGTAACGGCCGTGCCGTTGATTTCAGTCAGGTTCATGACGCGCCTTTGTAGCGAATGACAATGACGCGAGGTTACCCCATTTTAATGCCCGCGATCAGGACCGGGTGTCGTTCAAATCCAGCGTGAACTCGATGGTGTCCAAACGCTGTTCCCCCGGCAGCGGGGCCAGCCCCATGTCGATTTCACCCAGGTCATCACTGTGGCTGTGCGGGGTGATCTGCGATGCGTGAACAGGCTCCGGTGCCGCCACGGTCTGAAGCGCCGCCAGTAACTGCGGGTTGGCCGCCCACCGAGCGCGGCCGGTGGCGACAAAATCATCCAGCTCGTCCGGGCGGAAGCGCGCCAGCAGGTCATGGACACGGGCGACGACGCGGGGATCGGTGTCGTTGTCATCGCGCTCGATCACCTCGTTCAGCGCAATCAGCGCCTGATCGATTCGGCTGTAACCGACAAAGACCGCACAGGTTTCCAGCAGCTCTTCGGTCGTGCCGTACTGAGGCCGCACGGGGGCGGCCGGTTTCGGCTCGGGTGTGTGGGTCGTGCTGACCGGTTCGTCGATGATGGCTTCTGGCTCGTCCAGGCTGTCCGAGATCGTCGCGTCCTCGGCAAAGCTTGATGCCGGAACGAAACGCGGTCCACGCCGGCGCCATGCCATCAAACCCAGCAGGCCAGCGATCACGGCGGCCGCCAGGGCGATCTGAACCCAAAGATTCTGCCAGGTGCTGCTGGCGATCTCGGCGAAGGTTTTCACGGTACCAGAATCCGTGCTCACGGCGTCCGTGCTCACGGCGTCCGTGCCCACGGCGTCAGTCGAGGCCGTTGCCGGTTCGACTCGGGTGATCGCAGCAATGGGCTGGATGTCAGCTTGCTGGGCGACGACAGGCGCCGGTGCGGCGATGGCTGCTGCCACCGGGGCAATCGGTGCCACGGGTTGTATCGGTTCCACCTGCGCCGCGGGGCGCTCGGCCGGTGCTGCACTGACCTCGGTGGGTAAGGGGGTCAGCGCTGCTCCCGTGGCTTCGGCGATGACGTTGCCCACTTCGGTACGCGACGCGTTCGCCGCCTGCAGCTTGGCAAGTTGCAGCTCCAGCGCCTGTATCCGCTGGCGCAGGTATTCGGTTTCACCATCGTCAAGCACCGTGGTTTCGGTGACCAGGCGCAGGCCGCCGGCAGTGGCGGTGTCCATGGCCACGCCGGGCAGTTCATCGACGGCGGCGTCCGCTACCAGGGTCGGACCCGCGTTAGGCGCGTCAGGCAGGGCGGGTAGGCGCAGCTCGGCTCCGGCTCGGATCAAATTGATGTCGCCGCGGATAAAGGCCTTAGGGTTCATCTCAAACAGCGCTTGGGTAAAGGCTGTGAGATTCGGGGCTAACGCCGGATCGAAATACTGTCGTGCAATCCGGCCCAGTGTGTCGCCGGACTTGACCAGTATCGCCTGGGTTGTTTTCAGTGTGGCTTGGGCGGTGGCGGCGACCTCGGCGGCTGAAGGTAGCTGCGGGGCTTGGCTGGCGACGGTTTTGGTCGGGCCGGCTCCCTCGGGCAGGGCAAAGGGTTTGACCTGGTCGGCCGGGTTAACTGTCGGAATATCGAATCGAGCGGCGGTGCCCGCGGTCGGCAAGTCCAACAGCAGCGCAAACTCACGCGTCAGGCTACCGTCGTGCCAGTCGCCGCGGACCAAAAACAGCATGAAGGGTTCGCGCACTGGGCGGTCGGTTTGGATGTACAGGTAGCGCCCACTGGGGTCGACATCGAAGGTCATGCCGGCCAGCGCATCCGCAGGCTCGATGCCGGCGCGCTCGAAGGCTTCGCGCGAGGCCAGGGTCGTCACCAGTGAGGACAGCGCTTCGGGCGTGGCGTCGCGGATCTGGACACGGGCCTTTAGTGGCTGGTCCAAATACGAGCCCACTTCGATGTCACTAAGGCGCAGTGCTTGGGACTGCCCGGACAACACCAGAGCAATGGCGGCGGCCACACCACGCAGGGCAGGGCGGATAGCTTGGGTCCGTTTCAACTTCGATTCACCGTTAACGCAGTACATGGACCTAAGACTAGGACAGAACCTTGGTTACGCCACCCGTGAGCCCCGCCAATACAGGGTTTCTAGTACCTTTAGGCGGGTTGCGGTTGCGGCCGAATCCACGCGATCAGCACCACAACCAATGCCAGCGGAACCAGCATCACAATGTTCAGGCTTTGCCAGCCTAACCAGCCCTCAAGGGGGCCGGCAAACAGGACCGCCATTGCGGTAAATCCGAACACCAAGGTTTCGTTTAAGGCCTGACCGCGGGCGCGCTCACTGGGGGCTAGGGCCTCACCGACGGATCGCGTCGCCCCGAGGAACAAAAAGTTCCAGCCGGCCCCTAACAAAATCAGTGCAATCACAAAGTCCCAGTAGCCCTGACCGATCTGGGCCAGAATTGAGCAGCCCAGGTACATCAGCGCTCCGACCAACATCACCGCCCGGGTGCCAAAGCGCGTCATGAGCGAGCCGGTGATGAAGCTGGGCCCGAACATGGCGACCACGTGCCACTGGATCACAATGCCAACCTGGGCAAACTCAAACCCCAATCGGTCCATCGCCAGCGTGGTGACGTTCATCAACAGCGCCATCACCGAATAGCTGGTGACGCCGGCAATCACCGCAACAATCAGCACCGGATCGCGAATCAACGCGCTTAGGTCCCGTCCACCCTTGGGCGGTAGCTCACCTTGGCCGGCCTGCAGGCCCCACAACAGCACCATCGAGACCACAAACATCAGCGCCATCAGCAAATAGGCGCCCTCAAAGGCCACGCTCATCAGGTCGCGGCCAATAATGCTGGCCTGCGGCCCCAAAAAGGCAGCCACAACCCCACCGAACATCACCCAGCCCAGTGCCCGGGCCCGTTGAGGAGCCTCGACCACCTCCTGTGCCGCGAATCGGTAGTACTGGCCAAAGGCGTTGGCAGCGCCGGCCAATAGTGATGCCACGCACAGCGCCAAAAAGCTCTCCTGAACCATGGCGAAGGCCCCGGCAACCCCGGCGGCCGCGCCTAGCCCAGCGCCGACCAGGAAACCGTTGCGACGACCCACGCGCGCCATCAATAGACTGGCCGGTGTGGTCGCCAACAGCAGGCCGATAAATTGAAGGCTGACGGGCAACGTGATCCAGGCGACGCCGGGGGCAATGGGTTTTGACGCCAGTGCGGTGATGCTCACCAGCACCGTCATCGCACTGCCTAATAGGGCCTGACAGGCGACCAGGCGCGCCAGATCAGGCTTCATCGATGACCCCGGCAAACCGCACAAGGGCCTCGTCTAACAAGTCGCTGGAGCAGGCGAAATTAAAGCGCAGGTACCCCGGTAGCCCATAGGCCGCGCCGTCGTCGGGACCGACCCCAGCGGCGACGCAGTCCCCGTGAAGACTGGCCCGATTCAGGGCTCGGCAGTCGATCCAGGCCAAATAGGTCGCCTCAAGCCGAGGCATGGACAGACCGGGCCGGGCATCAACGAAGGCCTGAATTCGCGCGCGCTGATCGCGCAGGTGCTGCAGCAAGTGCGCCCGCCACGGGCCGCCGTCGCGGTAGGCGGCGACGCTGGCGTGCCAGGCCAGGTTCGTGATCTCAGGGTAGCCGAGTGTGGCCTTGATAAAACGTGCGCGAAGCTCGGGATTCGGGATCACCACAAAGGCCAGCGGCAACCCGGCAATGTTCCAGGTCTTGGTCCCCGCTAGGATGCTAACGCCCCACTGCGGCGACACCTTGGCCATGGGCACATGGGCTACCGGGTCTAACACCAAGTCCGCCCAGATTTCATCGGAGACCATCACGGTGTCGTGCGCGGCACAGGCATCGGCGATACGCTGCAATTCCGCCTCACGGTAGGCCGCGCCGCCTGGGTTATGCGGGTTGCACAGCAGTGCCACCCCGGCGTGATCCGGGGCTCGCAGGGCCTCTTCGAAGGCATCCGCATCCAGTACATCGCGGCCGGCCTCGTCCGTCACCATCGGCACGCCGAGAGCGTGATCGCCACTGATGCCTGGCACCCTTGGAAAGCTGTGATACACCGGGTTGGGTGCAACGACCGACCCCGGTCCCCGTGAGAAGGCTCGGTTGGCGGCAAATTGCGCCGGCACGACACCGGCCACCGGCACGATCCACGCAGGGTCGACCGTCCAGTCATATTCCCGGGCGAAATGGGCGATTAACACCGCCATGGCGTCGCCGGGTGGGTGGTCGTAGCCAAAAATACCGTGGGCAACGCGGGCCTCGAGGGCCGCCTGTATGGGCTCGGCCACCGCACAATCCATGTCCGCCACGGGCAGCGGCAGGACGTCGTGGGCGAAGCGCGTCCACTTTTTGCTGTTCCATTGGCGGCGTTCATCGGCGCGGGAAAAATCAAGCACGGGCGGGTCTCCATCGGTGGACAGGTAGCAGGGCAATCAGCAGCCCACTGGCAATCAACACAGCGCCAACCCAGTGATGGGCCGCCATGGTTTCATCGAGTACCCAGGTCGCCAGGGCCAGCCCGAACACAGGCATCAGGTGGATCATCTGCCCACCGCGCGCGGCCCCAACCCGGGCCATGCCCGCGTTCCAGCACAGGTACGCCAGCAGCGACGGGAACACGGCAAAGAACGCCACCGCGCTCATCAGTCGCGGTGTGAATTGCATCGGCGCCTCATTGAAGGGGTTCCAGGCCCCCAGACACCAGAGCACGGCACAGCCGATGCTGGCTGACACGCCCAAAAACGCCACCGGGTCCAGATCCGCCGGCCGAAATCGCAAGAACAGCGAGTACACCGCCCACACGATCGAGCTGGTCAAAATCCACAGGTCACCGGTGGTAAAGGTGAGCGCCGCCAGCCGCCCCATTTGGCCCTGACTAATCAGCCAAGCGACACCCAGGCAGGACACGGCGATGCCGGCCAGGCTGCGCAGGCTTGGGATTTCGCGCAGCACCATGGCGCCGATGCCAAACCATGCTCCCCGGGTGGTCACGGCCACAAATTGTTGGGTCTGGTTTTTCGTGAGTGGTAACCAAGACACCACCCTTGGAGAGGTATCGACGGCTTTTGAGTTTTTTTGGGGCTTGCGTGGGGGTAAGCCCTGAGCGGCGCGTCGACGAGCTTCTCCCATTCACGATTTTGGTGCTAGCTGGAGGCTAAAGGGTGAAGCTGCCGTTGGCTTGATCGAGGCGACTCCTTAATCCGGGAGTAGGCGTTGCAAGGGTCTCCATGGCTCCAGTTGCTTCAGCACCTGGTCACCCCAAGATCGGCCACGCAGCCGTCCATCAAGAATGGCCAAGCGGCCGCCAGCCCTGCGGAGTGGAGCGATGGCACCGGGTAAAAGGCTGAGGGCTTCGGGTAGGAGCAATGTGCGAAACCAGTCTTCACCTCGCCGCTTTAACCGTTCCACCCGCGAGGCCGTCAGCGGTGAACTGAGGCTCGCGATCGGTAGTAGCGCCACGATCAACTGCTCTGGTGCAGGGACTTGTTCGTGGTGCTGCAGCCACCAGTCCCAATGGGCACTGATCACCCCATTGCTGTCTGGTGCCGTTGATTCTTCAACAACACGCCGTCCAAATTCTGCTGCTAGGGCACTGGTGAGTTGTCGTCGTAATTGCTGGTCGTCGACCAAAACAATGGTGAGACCCGTGCGCCCCAGGATGAGTCGGCGACTCTGCTCCAGCAGATGCTGGGCATAGATCTCTGTGTTGGGTAACGGCTGCCGGCGCGGGGCATAACGCGGTAAGGGTTCTTCCAGTTCCTGCTCTCGCAAGGTGGCGGTCACTGTGACGTGCACATCGGCTTGGCTGAGTTCGTGCTCGATTCGCGAGCATTCCCCTGATTCACTCAGCATTAAGGCTGGGCGATTTTTGAGCAAACCGTTGAGCAACTGCAGGGGCTCAAGGGGTTCGAGCTGCCAAGTCCATTGCAGGAGCCGATGGTCGAGTTCAGCCCACTCAGCCCATTGAACGGGATCCGCTGCGAGTAGAGCGGTCCAGGGCTCTGGACAGGGCTCGATGAGGTGCAGAAGATCACGCAGTGACTGGCAGGCACCGCCTTGCAGACGGATGCAATCGTCGGCCCTCGCTGCTTCTTGGAACACCTGTCGACTCAGTCGTTCGTGCAGCTCAAGCACGGCCTGGTCCACTGCCGGATGCGCTTGACGTAGGCGTTCCCAATCGTTGTGATCAATTTCGATGGCCAGACTTCGACGGAGGCGATCACTGAGTTGATCTGCATCGGGAATGAGCAACTGCCGCTCACCCAACAGATTCTGTTGATGGACTGCAATCAGTTCATCG
>CAKZQE010000150.1 GCA_937139465.1 uncultured Gammaproteobacteria bacterium | reverse complement strand
TCTGAAATCGGGGTGTCATTAAGTTCATGCATCAATGACAGGTTGAGTGAAATTTGGCGCAGGGGCTCCTGGAAATGGTGGGATGACAAAAAGGTAAACCGCATCAACTGCTCGTTCGACAGTGTTAGTCGGCGATTTAGTTCTGCGAGCTCGGCGGCGCTGGCTTGGGCGCGTCGGTGGCGTCGCTTCAACGACCACACGTAGGCAGTGAAGGCGGCGGCAATGGACAGGGCAACCAGACCCGCTGCGATCCAACCCCACTGGCGTAGTTCGGCCTGCGATAACAGCACCACCTCGGTGCTGCTCCACTGGCGTAGGATCCGTTGTCGCTGGCCGTTTTCATCAATCAGGCGAAGGCCGCGGTTGATGTCCGCGAGCAGTTCTGTGCGATTTTTAAGCACTGCGATACGTGACGTGCTGGTTGCCAGCGGCACGCGGGCCGGCACCAGGTTGCTGATTCCCAGCGCCTTTAGCTGGTAGAGCCCGACCCATTTGTCGGCGACAACCCCATCAAGCTGACCGTTGCTAGCGGCGATGAGGCCCTCTTCAAGAGTGGGTAAGTCAATCGCCTCGACACCGGCAAGGTCAGACAGCAATTGTGCCGGGTAGCTGTCGGTTTCCGCGCCAATGCGTTGGCCGCCAAGGGTGGTGGCGCTCCCTAAGTCGTCGCGTTCGACGCGGCGGAACAGGACAAAGTCGGTGACCAGCAGTGGGTCCGAGAAGGCGAGCGTTTCAAGTCGCTTGGGGTTTGGGTTGATTTGAATCAGGGCATCGCCTTGCCCGGCGCCGACCTGTTGTTGCGCGCGGCTCCAGTCCATGGCCTTGACGCTGGCGTCGAGGCCCGCGGCGTCGATCACGGCCTCGGTCAAGTCAACCACCAGCCCACGGGCAACGCCATCGTCCAGGTACACCATGGGTTCAAGGTTGGCGTTACCCACAAAGGTCAGGGTTTCGGCTCGGGCGAAAAGATTGGTCAGCAGCGCAATAGCAACAAAAAGCATTTTCATCGCCAGTTTATTGCACGTGTCCCGGATTCCAATTGCGAACCAGTCGCGATATTGAAGCAGTTCAGCGTGCAGGGTTCTTAATCGGACTTTTGTACAGATTCCGCCTATCCTTGTAGTGAACTTTCCAATTTGCGTCCGGTCTACTGGGTCAGCAAAAAGGAAACCTGT
>CAKZQE010000149.1 GCA_937139465.1 uncultured Gammaproteobacteria bacterium | reverse complement strand
AAATCATTGGTCCAGGTAATACTGGTACATTGGTTGCTGGTATTGCTACGATCACGACACTAGTTGGTGATATCATCAGCTATGACGACGCAGATTTCCAGACACTACAAGTAGATAGCCTAGAAGTTATCAACCTACCAACAGATCCAGTTGATATCCAGTTTGATTTGAGTGTCGGCAGGGACCTAGACGTCCTCCGCGATGTAACTATCGGACAAAACTTACAAGTTGCTGGTATTATTACCGCACCACAAGGTAGTTTTGCCCAGGTCAACGCTTCCGTCTCGGTCAATGCTCCGGCAATGAACTTCGACAGGGCACAAGGTCAAGACCTTAGAATCCTAGGTGTTGCTACTGTTGCCTACGCAGAGATTGATGATCTCGTTGTTGGTGTTGCTACTGTTGGATTCGCAACGATTCGTGACCAGTACACCTCAGGTGTATCTACTTCCGAGTACGTTGAGATCGGTGTTACCACGGAAGCTAGGGCACTATATGTAAGTGGCGTCAGCACATTCGTTGGATTCACTACATTCACTGGTGATGTATTCGTTGACGGTAACCTAGATGTAACTGGAATCGTTAGCTTCATCCAGCTAGACGCACAACAATCACAGATTGGTATCCTAACTGTATCTGAATACTTACAGGTTGGTGATATCATCCAGGAGCCAGCAGGCTTCTCCACATTCAATAGATTCACCGCACAAGCAGGTGTAATCACTAGTGTAACATCAGAGGAAACACAGACAGGTATCCTAACAGTCGCAGGTAAGACTGAGATTGGTGGTAGCCTAGACGTTGCTGGTATCACATCACTAGGTAATGCTGATCCAGTTCTTGGATTCACTACGGTTCGTGGTGACCTATACATTGGTGGTGACCTATTCGTAGCTGATGATATCAAATACGATGAGATCACAGGTCGCAACCTAAGCATCAGTGGCGTAGCTACTATTGCTAACTTGAACGTACCTAATGGTCCAGACTCTGGTATCGGAACCATCTGGAACCTACAAGGTGATCAACTCGACTATCGCTACGCTAGATTTGATGAAGTCAAGATTACTGAACTAGAAGTATCTGGCGTAATCGGTACATCAATTAGCATTGAGGTGCTAGATGTTAGTGGACTAGCAACGTTCCGCAACAGAGTAGTCTTTGAGGACGAGGTAACATTTGAGAAGGATGTATCCCTCCTACAAAATCTACAAGTTGCTGATACAATTACCACAAATAACCTAAACGTTATTGATCTAACCGCTACTAATAGACTCAGAGCAGTTAGTGGTATTATAACAGGTCTAACTTCGGAAGATATTCTATCCGAACGTATCAACATTACGGATACTGCTACGGTAAGCTTCTTATCTAACGCAGAAGCAGCGATTGGTATCGCTACTATCACAACTCTTGATAGTACAACCATCAATAACAGCGGTCTAATCACATCAACAGATGTAAATGTTAGTGGGGTAACAAGTACATTCGACTTGTTCGTAACCAACACCAAGATCCTCAAGCGCGGCATCGATGAGGGCATCGGCAACTCGATCCTGATTAAGTTCAACCAGATCGGTTCGCTGTCTGAAACCTTGGACGCGATTGCGATGGCAAAAGCGGCTGGCTTTACGGCCGTCATCAGCCACCGTAGCGGTGAGACCGAAGACACCACCATCGCTGACCTGGCGGTGGGTACCGCGGCGGGCCAGATCAAGACCGGTTCGGCCTCACGTAGCGACCGCGTGGCCAAGTACAACCGCTTGCTGCGTATCGCTGAACAGCTGGGCGAGGGCGCGACCTACCGCGGACGTGCCGAGATCAAAGGCCAGTAAATGCGCAGTTGGGTCTGGCTTGTCTTGCTAGGCCTGCTGGCGCTGCTGCAGTACAAGTGGTGGCTCGGGCAGGGGGGGCTGTTAGAACAGTCCCAACTGCGCGGGCGTGTCGCCGAACAGGCTGACAAGATCGCCACGCTGGAGTCTGAAAACGCGCTACTGCGGCGTGAAGTCGCCGCACTCAACACCGAAGAGGGCCTCGAAGAGGCCGCCCGGGTTCACTTGGGCGTCAAGAAAAATGATGAAGTCTTCATTCGGATTGCACCGGGCGCTGCCGAGTCAGGGGCCCAGTGAACCCTTTTTATCTGGTCATCCCCGCCGCGGGCATTGGCCTGCGAAGTGGCCGCACCGGTCCTAAGCAATTTGAAACCGTCGGCGGGCACAGTCTGCTAACGCTGACCCTGTCTAGGTTTCTAGGTCATCCGGCGCTGGCTGGGGTGATGGTTGCGCTGGCGCCGAATCAATCGCCCCCGGACGACTTTCCCGTCGACCCACGTATTCGGCTGTGTGTTGGTGGTGACACCCGCGCGCTCAGCGTACTGAAGGCGTGCCAAGCCCTACCTGCGCCTGCGGACGCTTGGGTCTTGGTGCACGATGCGGCCCGTCCGTTTGTGACTCACGACGACATTGATGCCTTGCTGGATTCGTTGGCGGATGACCGCGCGGTGTATCTGGTGGGGGCCGTGGCTGACACATTACGCACCCATGACGGTGAAACCTTGGCGCGGGAACGGATCCACCGGGTGCTAACGCCCCAGGGCGCGCGTCTGGGCACACTGATTCGTGCACTTGGGTTGCCGGTAACGGGCACGGACGAGGTGTCATACCTGCAGGCCGCCGGTGTTCCCTGTGTGGCGGTGGAAAGCGTGGGTCACAATTTGAAGATTACTCACCCCGGCGATTGGGCGTTGGCCGATGCGCTGGCCCGGCAGCCCGGGTTCTAAGGAGCATTTATGCGGATTGGCCAGGGCTTTGATGTGCACCAGCTGGTGCCCGGTAGCGGACTGCCGCTGGGCGGTATTTACATTGACTGTGACTACGCCGTGGTCGCCCACTCAGACGGGGATGTGCTGTTGCACGCCGTCATGGATGCGCTGCTGGGCGCGCTGGCCTTGGGCGACATTGGATCACATTTCCCCGATACCGATCCGGCTTATGCCGGCTGCGACAGCACTGACCTGTTGCGGGAGGTCATGGATTTGGTCGCCGAACGGGGTTATCGGGTGGGTAACATCGATGCCTGTGTGGTGGCCCAGGTGCCCAAGGTGGGGCCGCACCGCGCGCGAATTCAGGCGCGGGTGGCGGGGTTGTTGAACACGGATGTCAGCGCCGTGTCGATTAAGGCAACCACGACGGAAGGGCTTGGCTTCACTGGGCGCAAAGAGGGCATCGCCGCTCAGGTGGTGGTGCTGCTTGAGCCGGTCTGAGGTGGACCTAGGGTGGGCGCGGCGTCCTCGGCGTGCCCTTGGAGAGTCCCTGGGCCGTGCGGGGTACAAGACAGAGCCTGAGGACTTCCAGGTCACCGAGAACTTGGGCTTTGAACCCGACGGCCGCGGTGAACACCTGGCCTTTTACATCGAAAAACGTGGGATGAACTCCCACGACGTCGCCGTCGCGCTGGCCGAGGCCTGTCACGTCAATCGCAAGCGGGTTGGCTTCGCCGGTCGCAAGGACAAGTTTGCCGTGACCCGGCAATGGTTCAGTGTCCACCGGCCAGGCATTGATCGTCCGCGTCTGCCCGATCAGTCGCACTGGCGCGTTTTGGCCGTCACGCGCCACGGCAAGCAACTGCGACGCGGCGTACTCAAATCCAATCACTTTGACGTCTGGCTACGCGGGGTTGACGCACCGGCCGATGCCATCCAACAGCGCTTTGGATTCGTGCTGTCCCAGGGCGTTCCGAATTATTTCGGTCCGCAACGCTTCGGGGCCCATAACCTGGAGCGCGCCCAAGCTGGAATTGATGATGAAATGGCCGTGTCCGCCGCCCGAGCCGCGGTCTTTAACCGCATGCTCAGCGCGCGGGTGGCGCGGGGCGACTGGTTGGCGCCTGTCGCCGGTGAGCCCTGCCTGCGCCCGGACAGCAACGGGTGGCTGATGGACGCCGACGCGAGTGCCATTGAATCCGGTGCCGCCGACCCCTGTTTGCCCATGGTCGGGCCGACGCCGGGTGTCTCAGCCGAGCGCGCTGCGGCGTGGCAATCCGAATTTGCCGAGGCCGGGGCGGATGTTTGGCCACTGTTGCATAGGACGAGCTTCGCGCCGTTGCGTCGCCGTTCACGCCTGCGCCCGCAGGGTGCCTCCCTTGAGATTCACCCCGAAGGCATTAGGATACAGGCCACACTTCCGGCGGGGTCGTTCATGACCGCGCTGCTTGATGCCTTTTTTGATTGTGAGGACCGACATGCCACGCATCCTGATCAGTAACGACGACGGCGTTTACGCGCCGGGTTTGGCGGTGCTTGCCGATGCCTTGTCCCAGATCGCTGACGTGCTCGTGGTGGCGCCAGACCGTGACCACTCAGGGGCGAGCAACAGCCTGACCCTGTCGCGCCCGCTGAGTGTTGAGCGTTTGGACAACGGGTTCTACAAGTGTGACGGCACGCCGACAGATTGTGTCCACCTCGGGCTTCGTTTGTTCAAGGATCACGCCCCAGACTTTGTTGTGTCGGGCATTAACGCGGGCCCAAACCTAGGTGACGATGTGTTGTATTCCGGCACCGTGGCCGCGGCCATGGAAGGGCGCTTTCTGGGCATGCCGGCCTTGGCCGTGTCCTTGGAAAAGCGCGATCAGTGGCATTTCGAGACTGCCGCATACTGGGCCTGCGATGTGATTCAGCACCTGCCAAATTTGGCTCCGGGCCGGGTCTTGAACCTGAACGTGCCTGGCGTGCCCCTTGATCAGGTCGAGGGTCTAGAGGTGACGCGACTGGGTCACCGCACCATGGGCGCGGACCCTATCCGGGTTGCCGACCCGCGTGGCAAGGAACGCCTGTGGCTGAGCCTGGCCGGTGACGCCTTGGATGCGGGCGAGGGCACGGATTTTAATGCTGTGCGTAACAATCGGGTGTCCTTGACGCCGGTGCAACCGGACATGACCGCCTATGGGGCGCTGGATGAGTTGGCAGCATTGTGGCACTGAGTCGCGACGCCAACACCGAAGCCCGTCACCGCCTTGTCGGTCAGCTCCAGGAGCAGGGCATCGACAACCTGCGGGTGCTGGATGCTTTTTGGCAGGTGCCCCGCCACCAGTTCATTGAGCCGGCCTTGCAGTTTCGTGCCTACGAAGATGTCACGCTGCCGATTGGCTTTCAGCAAACCCTGTCGCGTCCGAGCGTGGTGGCTTTTCAGCTGCAGCGCGCCCTGGCCCGGGTGCCAACGCCACGGTTTGTCCTCGAGATTGGTTCCGGTTCAGGCTATCAGACGGCGTTGCTGACCCACCTGTGCTTGCGGGTTTACAGCGTCGAACGAATCGCCGGCCTCCACCAGCAAGTCGATGAGCGGCTGCGTCGCCTGGGTCAACGTAATTTTCGCCTGCGCCATGGCGACGGCTTCGAGGGGTGGGCCCAGCACGCGCCGTACTCCGTTATTATTGCCGCCGCCTGCGCCCCTGATGTGCCGCAGGCTTGGATCGATCAGCTGGCGCCGGGCGGTGTCATGTTGATGCCAGTTGAACAAGGCCAGGGCCAGGCCATGCTCGAGGTCCACAAAGACCTAGAGGGGAACCTGAACTCAATGATTGTGAATGACGCCAGCTTCGTACCCTGCCTGCCTGGGAAGGTCGGGTGAAGGATAAACTTGGTATCGCGTTGCGCGGCCTGTGTATGGGCGCGGCGGACGCTGTGCCCGGCGTCAGCGGTGGCACGGTGGCGTTGATCGCCGGTATTTATGCGCGCCTGATCGCGGTCATCGGCGCGGTCGGGCCGGGGCTGTGGCCGGTCTGGCGCAGCCGCGGGGTCAAGGGTGTCTGGGACGCGCTGGATGGTGGCTTCGCGTTGCCGCTAGTGATCGGTATTGCAGCTGGGCTGCTTGGCTTAAGTAAGCTTGTGTTGCTGGGGCTTGAATCCCAGCCGGCGCTGGTATGGGCTATATTCTTGGGTTTAGTCCTAGCGGCGGTGCCGATGCTGGCTCGCTCCATTCCACGCTGGTCGCTATCCGGTGCGCTGTGCATGGCCATGGGCTTGGGCGTTGCCGCGGGCCTGGGCGCGTTAGAGGTTACATTGCCGCACACCCAAATTGGATTCGCCGTGGGCGGCCTATTGGCCTTGTCGGCGATGATATTGCCCGGGCTGTCAGGCAGTTTTGTTCTGCTGCTGCTGGGACTTTACCAGCCGGTGTTCAGTGCGCTGCACGCGCTTGATTGGGCCGTCATCCTGCCCTTCGCCGGTGGGGCACTGGTCGGGCTTGTTGGCATGGCCCGGGTCTTGGCGTGGTTGTTCAAACGCCACGAGCCTCAGGTGATGGCGGCTCTGATAGGCCTAATGCTCGGCAGTTGTGTTCAGCTATGGCCGTTCGCCCATGCGCCGCTGACGGCGATGAATGGTGTGACGGCGGCCGCTGGCGTGGTCGTGGGTGTGCTTGCAGTATGGGGGTTGGATCGTTGGTCAAGCAGTTAACCGCAGGTTCCGTTAGCCGGGCGTTGGCGCAGGCGCTGGCGCTGGCGCTGGTCGCGGGATGCAGTACCTATCAGGCCCCGGTGGCCGACCGTTCCGTGCAACTTGAGCGCACCGGCGTTACGACACGGCGTACACCGGGGTCGGTCGAGGGCGGTATTCCGCTTGGCACCCGTTACCAGGTCCAACGTGGTGACACCCTGTATGGCGTCGCGTTTCGGTTTGAGCTGGACCCGGAGCGGTTCGCGGCGGCCAACCGCATTGCGCCGTTCTCTGGTTTAACGGTCGGGCAAACCGTGGTGCTTGCCGAGGCCGACGTGCCGGCATCGCCGATTAAATCAACCGCGAAGCCAACCACCAAAGCGGTCACCAAAGCGCCGTCAGTCAAACCTAAGGCCAATCGCCAGGCGACGCCGGGTCCGGGTCCGGGTCCGGGTCCCGTGGCCTCGGGCCCGCTGGTCTGGCAATGGCCCGTGTCGGGACGGGTGATTGAGCCCTTCAGCACCAAACAGCGCTTTAGCCGCAGCCTTCGTATTGGCGGCAATCGTGGGGATGAGGTCAAGGCCGCCGCAGCGGGGCGCGTGGTCTACGCCGGCGACGGCTTGGTGGGTCTGGGCAACTTAATCCTGATTCGCCACGACGAGACCTGGTTAAGCGCCTATGGCCACAACGACAGCCTGAACGTTCAGGTCAACCAAGCGGTTAAGGCCGGTGACGTCATCGCACGTCTGGGCAGCACCGGGACAGACCGCCCGAAACTCCACTTTGAGCTGCGCCGCAATGGCGAGCCGGTCGATCCGAGTAAAGTACTACCTGTACGTTAGGGCTGTATGCCTGGGCAGCTTGGACTATGGGTCATGATTGTGTGACCTGCTTCTCACTACTATCACTTCTGTCGAATGGAATCGCGCCGATACATGGTCTACCGACCGGAAACCGACGTTTTCCTGACAGACGATTTGGACCTGAGTCACACAATGCCTCCGCTTGCGTTGGTAGCTTACTGATAGAAGGCCTGACGACCTAAATCACTCGCGCTGAAGCGCAGTACGGAGTACCTGGATATGTCAACTGCAACCGCACCAAAAAAAGGAATTGAGCCGGACGACCTCGTGTTGGACGTCGAAGATGCGGACATCGGAACGGAGGTCGACACCGCCGACGCCGAGCAGAAGGAAGACAGTCGCTCGCTCGACGCCACCCAGATGTACTTAAGCGAGATTGGCTTCTCGCCGCTACTGACGCCCGCAGAGGAAGTTCACTTCGCACGTTTGGCGCAAAAAGGCGACGAGGCCGGTCGCCGCCGCATGATCGAAAGTAACCTGCGCTTGGTTGTTAAAATTTCCCGTCGTTACCTCAACCGCGGCCTGTCGCTGTTGGACTTGGTGGAAGAGGGCAACTTGGGCCTGATCCGTGCGGTTGAAAAGTTCGATCCAGAGCGCGGTTTCCGCTTCTCGACCTATGCGACCTGGTGGATTCGCCAGTCCATCGAGCGCGGGCTGATGAACCAAACGCGCACCATTCGTTTGCCGATTCACGTGGTCAAAGAACTCAACGTCTACTTGCGCACGGCGCGCAAGCTGGCTCAAACGTTGGATCACGAACCCACGGCTGATGACATTGCCGCAGAGCTGGGATGCGACGTTAACGATGTTCGCAAGATGTTGCGCTTGAACGAGCGTGTGACGTCTATGGACACGCCGCTCAGTGGCGAAACCGAACGCACCGTGGTCGACACGGTCGCCGACCCGAACGAAGGAGACCCGTCGGAAATTTTGCAGAGCAGCGACCTGACGGCGAACCTGGATCAGTGGTTGAGCGAGCTGACCGAAAAACAACGCGAGGTTATCTCGCGCCGCTTTGGTCTGCGTGGGCATCAACCGTCGACGTTGGAAGACGTTGGGCGTGAAATCGGCCTGACCCGGGAGCGTGTTCGTCAGATTCAAGTCGACGGTCTAAAGCGCTTGCGCCAAACCTTGGAGCGTCACGGTCTCAGCCCTGAACAGCTGTTCAACGCTTAGGGTTAGGAAGAAGGGGCGGCCCGGGCTGTTGCAGCTTGGGCTTTCAGCAAGCTCGATTTTCGCGAGCCATGCGTCGGATTTTACAAGCGCGCCACAGTGCGGCGCGCTGATGTGTTTTTCCTTCGAATAGGCGCGTTTAGCGTTCCAGCAGCTCGCCCTTATTCGGTTTGCCATTCCATTCGTCAGCGTCAGCCGGTGCATCTTTGCGTTCGCTGATGTTCGGCCAGACTTCGGCCAAGTCCGCGTTGATTTGGATGTATTGCTCTTGGTCGGCAGGCAACTCGTCTTCGGACAAGATGGCTTCGGCGGGGCATTCGGGTTCGCACAGCGCACAGTCGATGCACTCGTCGGGATGGATCACCAAAAAGTTCGGGCCCTCGTAAAAGCAGTCTACGGGGCAAACTTCGACGCAGTCGGTGTACTTACACTTAATGCAGTTTTCGGTGACGACAAAGGTCATGCAACTATCCTCAGAATTTTTCGCAGGCCGTAGTCTAATGACTCCGGCCGAAAGCGTCACGACTTTGCTCGGACTTTCAAGCTATATAAGTATTCCAGCGCGGCACGTGGCGTCATATCGTCAACGTCCAGCTCGGCGACCTCGTTGACCCAGGTCGGTAACTCCGGGGCCGGGGCGGGCTGGGCAAACAAGTCAGCTTGCGGGTGCGGGCCGCGTTCAACACTGGACTGTTCAAGTGTGACCAGCTTGCGGCGGGCGCGCTCGATAACGGCCCTTGGCACGCCAGCGAGTTTCGCAACCTGCAGGCCGTAGGACTGACTGGCGGGGCCGTCGGCGACCTGGTGCATAAAGATGATGTCCTCACCGTGCTCAATGGCGGTCAGGTGAAGGTTGCCAACGTTGTCAAATTGATCGGCCAGCGCGGTCATCTCGAAATAGTGGGTCGCGAACAGGGTCAGCGCTTTGCACTGCGCCAGCGCCTCGCACGCGGCCCAGGCCAGTGACAGGCCGTCGAAGGTGCTGGTTCCGCGGCCGACTTCGTCCATCAACACCAGCGAGCGGGGCGTGGCATTGTTCAAGATGTTTGCGGTCTCGGTCATTTCGACCATAAAGGTCGAGCGCCCACCGGCCAGGTCATCGGCACTGCCCACCCGTGTCAGGACTTGGTCACACAGGCCAATCTCGGCGCGGCTGGCCGGCACCGGCGCACCGATGTGGGCCAGCAGCACAATCAGTGCGGTTTGACGCATGTAGGTCGATTTACCGCCCATGTTGGGTCCCGTAATGACCTGGCAGCTGCGGCGCGGCGTCAGGCTTAGGTCATTGGCGACAAAGCGTTCACCGACCTGTGCCTCGACCACCGGGTGTCGGCCACCTTCCAGCAGTATTCCCGGTGCGTCCACCAAACGTGGCATGCTCCAGCGCAGGCTTAACCCGCGCTCCGCCAGGCAGCACAGGGCATCCAGCTCGCCCAGGGTGCGTGCACACAGTTGCAACGCTCCAAGCTGCTCGAGCAAGGGCGCAAACAAGCCCTCAAACAGCGCGCGTTCCAACGCCTGAGCACGGGACTTGGCGGACACGGCTTTGTCTTCAAAGGCCTTGAGCTCGGGGGTGATAAAGCGCTCGGCGTTTTTCAGCGTCTGGCGGCGAACGTATTCGACCGGTGCTTTGTCGGACTGGGTTTTGGACAGTTCAATGTAATAGCCGTGTACGCGGTTATAGCCCACTTTCAACGTGCTGAGGCCGGTCGCCTCGCGTTCTCGTATTTCGATGGCCGCAAGGGCCGCCCCGGCGTCATTGGACAGCCCACGCAGGTCGTCGAGTTCGTCGTTAAACCCAGCGCGGATAACATCGCCGTCGGACAGCCGGTGCGGCAACTCGCTGTTCAGTGCCCGGGCCAATAGCGATGCCAGGTCATCAAACTGCCCCAGTTCCTGTTCGATGCGTGCCAGTGGCTCGCGCTGACGGATCAGTGCGACGAGTTCGGGAAGCTGCAGCAGCGTGCCGCCAAGGCGACCCAGGTCTTTGGGGCGTGCTGACTTAAGCGCCACACGCCCGAGGATACGTTCCATGTCGCCAGTGGACTTAAGCTGGGCGCGCAGGGCGTCCAAGTCAGTGTCTTGCTGCAGGCAGAGGATGGCGTGTTGGCGTGCGGCGATCGCATCGGCAGTTGCCAGCGGCTGATGCAACCAGCCCGACAGTCGGCGCAGGCCCATGGGGTTTTGGGTGCTGTTAAGCACGCTCATTAGGGTGCCATCACGGCCCCCACGCAAATTCTGAGTCAGCTCCAAATCACGGCGCGCGCTTGGGTCCAGCTGCAAAAAGGCATCCAGATTGATGCGCGTCAGGGCGCCGACGTGTTTGACGTCCTCGCGCAATCGATCCAGGGCATATTGCATCAGTGCGCCGGCAGCACAGACGCCAGGCGAGGGCGCGTCGAGGCCAAACCCTGCCAAGTCTTGAACGCCGAAATGCTTGCACAGCACCGCTTCGGCGCTGGCCGGCTCGAAGTGCCAGCCCGGGACACCCACCGCGGGGCCGAATTCGGTGTCCAGCGCACCGTCGGCGCACAGGGTTTCCGCCGGCGATAGGCGTGCCAGCTGCGACGCCAATTGCGTCGCGCTCAGTGCTGGGTAGCACTCGAAACGCCCCGAGGCCACATCCATGGCCGCCAGGCCATAGTCGTTGCCGCTTTGATGCCAGCACGCCAGCCAGGCCACGCGATCCGCCGGCACCAAGGCTTCATCCGCCAAGGTCCCAGGGGTCAGGACACGGGTGACCGCGCGCTCTACCGGCCCCTTGCTGGTGGCTGGATCGCCGATCTGTTCACAGATCGCGACGGATTCGCCGGCGTTCAGTAGCTTGGCGAGGTAGCCCTCGGCGGCGTGGTGCGGGATGCCTGCCATCGGGATCGGCTGGCCACCGGCGTGACCCCGTGCGGTCAGGGTAATGTCCAGAATACGGGCGGCCTTGGCGGCGTCGTCAAAGAACAGCTCGTAAAAGTCGCCCATGCGGTAAAACACCAGAAGGGTCGGGAATTCGGCTTTGATCGCCAAATATTGGCGCATCATCGGGGTCGGTTCACTCATGCCGGGGGATGCTAATCTACTGGGGTAGCTAATTCACGCCTATTTGCCGAGGCCATATGCACCCCGTAATTGAACGTTTGTTGACCCATCCTCTGTCCATTGCCACCGCTGAAAGCTGCACCGGTGGTCAGCTGGCTGCGGCGCTGACCGCGGCGGCGGGCTCCAGTGCATATTTTCATTGGGGCGTGGTGACCTATTCAAACGAGGCCAAGCAATCGCTGCTGGGGGTGGCCGCTGACACCCTGTCTACGCATGGCGCCGTCAGCGAAGCCGTGGTGCGCGAGATGGCTGAAGGGGCGCGTCGGCTGAGCGGTTGCCAGTTCGCCTTGGCAACCTCGGGCGTGGCTGGACCCGGTGGTGGAAGCGCTGACAAGCCGGTGGGCCTGGTGTGGATGGCGTTGGCGCACGAGGGCGGATGCATCGCGTTTAGCGAATGCTTCGACGGTGATCGCGCCGCCGTCCAGTCTCGGGCCGTGACTGCCTGTCTGGATCGGCTGTTGGCCGCCCTGACAACGGCCTGAAAACCGGTGGTTGGACCCCGGCGGGGTAAAGGTTTGCCCCGGCTTTGGTTACACTCACACCAACTGAATTTGAGACTGAGTCCTTATGAATTCGCTGTTGATGTCCGCTTTGTGCGCCGTCGTTATGCTGTCCGGCTGTGCCACCAATGAAGTCACCGGAAAATCCGAGTTGCGCCTTATGTCGCCGGCCGAAGAACAGCGCCTGGGCGAGCAGCAATACAGCCCGATGCGCCAGCAGGCCGGGGGTGACTACGTCGCGGATCCTGGGCTGCAGGCCTATGTATCCCGTGTCGGTCAGTCCCTCGCGGTCTTTGCGGAACGGGAGCTGGCCTACGAGTTTGTGGTCGTTAACGATTCGTCGTGGAATGCCTGGGCCTTGCCGGGCGGAAAAATTGCCTTGAACCGTGGCTTGCTGCTGGCGATGGAAGACGAAGCCGAGTTGGCGGCGGTGCTGGCCCACGAAATTGTGCATGCCGACGCCGGGCACTCGGCGAATCAAATGAGTAAAGCTCAGCTCGGCGGGCTGGGTATCGAAATCTTGGGCGCCTTGATTGACGCACCAGGCACGCGCCAGGCGGCGCAACAACTCGGTCAGATCAGCTTTGCCGCCGTCCAGGCTAAGTTTGGGCGCGACGACGAGCTTGAAGCGGACCACTTTGGTATGCGCTACATGGTGTCCGCGGGTTATGACCCTCAGGGTGCGGTGCGTTTGCAGGAGCGCTTTTTGCAGAAGTTTGGTGCGGGGTCATCCAACAACCTGTTTGCCTCGCACCCACCCAGTGCCGAACGCGTCGAGCGTAATCGGGCCACGGCGGCCCAGTGGGCTGAGGGTGGTCGTGTCGGGCGCGATGAATACCAAGCGGCCACCAAGCGCCTGCGAATTACTCAGGCGGCCTACGAGCACTACGACCAAGGCCGCGAAGCCCTGACCAACGAGGCCGCGAATGAGGCGCTGATTCAGGCCAACCGGGCGATCAAGATAGAAGGGCGCGAGGCGCTGTTTTACGAGCTCAAAGCGCAGGCCCTGCTGGCGCTGGATCGAAAAGCCGAGGCGCTCAAAGAAGCCAACCTGGCGGTTAAGCTAAACCCTGACTTTCACCGGCATTACCTGGTTCGGGCCCGTATTCACCGTGCCATGGGCCGAGCCGATCGCGCGGAGGACGATTACCGGCAGGCACAGCAGCGCCTCCCCACGGCTGAGGCCTCTGAGTTTTTAGGCGAGGCCCTAATCGATAGCGACCCGGTTAAGGCTCGTGCGCTGTTGACCCAAGCCCGTGACCTTGGGGGGGATCTGGGGGACAAGGCACAGGCGGAGCTCGACCTTATCACCCTGATGGAAACGCCCGCGTCACTGGTGCAGGTTCGCGTGACGGGCGCCGGGGATGTTCAGCTGGTGACCCTGATCAACCATGCCAAGGTCCCAGTTCGCCATGTGCGCTTGGCACCGGCTGACGGTGGGCCGCTGCTCCGGGTGCGCGGGACCTTCGACCCAGGTGAGCATGCGCTGACAGAATTGCCGCAGGGCACCTTGGCCCTGGCCAAGCACTGGCAGGTGGTCTCCGCCGATGGCGTTTCCCTGCGCTAATCCCAATCAAAACACCCAGCCGTGCATCGGCTGTGCAATCCATGCTCAAGGTTCGCTATACTCTGCGCCGCTTGTAAATCTTCCTTGAGAATGTGCCATGCCCATCTACGAATACGTCTGCAGTGCCTGCGAGCACAGCCTAGAGGCGTTGCAGAAACTATCGGACGCTCCCCTAACCGAGTGCCCTAGCTGCCATCAGGACAGCCTGCGCAAACGCATGTCGTCGGCCGGTTTCCGCCTCAAAGGCGGTGGCTGGTACGAAACCGATTTTAAATCGGGCAACAAGAAGAACCTTGCCGGCGAGGCGGCCAAAAAGCCTGCGGCCGAGACCCCCTCAAAACCTGCTTCAACCGAAACCAATTAAAGGACACGCATGCGCGATATGTACTGCGGCGACGTAACAGCCGATCAACTGGACCAAACCATCACCATTGCTGGGTGGGTGGATCGTCGTCGCGACCATGGTGGCGTCATTTTTTTGGACATGCGCGACCGTGAGGGCATCTTGCAAGTGGTGATCGACCCCGATACGCCAGAGGCCTTTGCCACCGCGGATCGCGCCCGCCCTGAATGGGTGCTGCAGATCACCGGTCGCGTTCGTGCGCGGCCTGAAGGCGCGGTCAACCCGGATATGAAATCCGGTGCTGTGGAGTTCTTGGGCAAGGCCGTGACCGTGCTGAACGAGTCGGAAACGCCGCCGTTCCAGATGGACAGCCACGCCAAAGTGGGCGAGGAAGTGCGCCTGAAAAACCGCTTCTTAGACCTGCGTCGCCCGGACATGTTGGGTAATTTGATGCTGCGCTCGAAAGTCAGCGCGTCGATCCGTCGTTTCCTCGATCAGCAGGGCTTTGTCGACGTTGAAACGCCGATCCTGACCCGCGCCACACCCGAGGGCGCCCGTGACTACTTGGTGCCGTCGCGTACCCACCAGGGTCAGTTTTTTGCACTTCCTCAGTCGCCGCAGTTGTTCAAACAGCTGTTAATGGTGTCCGGTGTTGATAAGTACTACCAGATTGCCAAATGCTTCCGTGACGAGGACTTGCGTGCGGACCGTCAGCCCGAGTTCACCCAGGTGGACTTGGAAATGTCCTTCGTTGACGAATCGGACATCATGAACCTCACCGAAGGCTTGGCGCGTGACATGTTCAAGCAGGTGCTGGACGTTGAATTGGGCGACTTTCCGCGCATGACCTGGCACGAAGCCATGCGCCGCTTTGGTTCGGATAAACCGGATCTGCGGATTGATATGGAACTGGTTGATGTGGCCGACCTGATGGCCGACGTGGAATTCAAAGTGTTCTCCGGCCCAGCCAAGAACCCTGAAGGCCGCGTCGCTGTGCTACGCGTGCCCGGTGGTGCCAGCCTGACACGTAAGGAAATCGACAAGTACACCGACTTCGTTGGTCAGTACGGCGCCAAAGGCTTGGCCTGGATTAAGGTGAACGACATCGATTCTGGCCTTGACGGCCTGCAGTCGCCGATCGTCAAGTTTATCCCCGACGTGGTCGGCGACGTGCTCGCACGCTGCGGCGCTCAGACCGGCGACTTGTTGTTCTTCGGAGCCGACTCGGAAACCGTGGTCAGCGACGCGCTGGGCGCACTGCGTGTCCGGGTTGGTCATGACTTGGGTATGGTCAGTGATCAGTGGGCTCCGCTCTGGGTTGTCGACTTCCCCATGTTCGAGCGCACCAAAGACGGCGGCCTGACTGCCTTGCACCACCCCTTTACGGCGCCGACCTGCACGCCCGACGAATTGCGCGCCGACCCCCTGGCGGCCAATTCACGTGCCTACGACATGGTGCTGAACGGCACTGAACTGGGTGGTGGTTCGATTCGTATTCACGAACCGGCTATGCAAAACGCCGTGTTCGAAGTGTTGGGCATCAGTGAAGCAGACCGCGAGGAAAAATTTGGTTTCTTGCTGAACGCATTGAAGTTCGGTGCGCCGCCGCACGGTGGACTGGCCTTTGGCTTGGATCGCCTGGTGATGTTGATGACC
>CAKZQE010000148.1 GCA_937139465.1 uncultured Gammaproteobacteria bacterium | reverse complement strand
ACGGGCAGTACGGTTGACCTTCGGTTCGTGGATTGTTGAGCAGACAAAAGTAGGAATCATTGTTTTCCACACCTAGCGTCAACTCAGTTGACGAGGTTGGTGTACAGGGTACACCTGCCGGGCGGTAGCGCGTGCACAGTGATCTAGTTTATTGAGACCAGTGTGTTTACGAAGCAGATTAATCAGCTTGCGTCGGATGACGAGTTGAAGAAGCTTCAAGGGGAGCTGATTGCAAATCCAGAGGCCGGAGGTCTGATTGTTGGAACTGGGGGGCTTCGCAAGATTCGAATGGCTGCCGGCACCATGTAGTGGTCAACAAAACCCCGCCACCCACTTAAGTTGTTCGCCGGCTTTCGCCGGCGACACCCAACCCAGCGAAACCATGTGGTTACACCGTCAGGTAGTCCCTAACCAGATCGCCTGACAGGGCATCCATGGTGCCCTGGGCGACGGTCTGTCCGCGATCAAGGATACAAAACCGATCGGCGAGTTTGCGTGCGAACGGGAGCTTTTGCTCGACCAGCACCACCGTCAGCCCCATCTCTTTGTTGAGCTTGCGAATGATGTCGGCAATTTCAGCCACCACATTGGGTTGGATGCCCTCGGTCGGCTCGTCCAGCAGGAGCACCTGCGGGTCGATGACCAGGGCCCGGGCGATCGCCAATTGCTGTTGCTGGCCGCCGGACAAATCACCCCCGCGCCGGCCCAGCATCGCTTTGATGACGGGAAACAGCTCAAAAATGTAGTCCGGGACTTGGCGCTGCCCGCGAGGGCGCATTGGCAGCCCGATTTCCAGGTTTTCTTGGACGCTCAACAGCGGAAATATTTGCCGTCCCTGGGGCACATAACCGAGGCCCAGTGTCGGCCGACGTTCGACCGAGTGCTGTTCGATGTTGCGTCCAGCGAGTTTGATCGACCCACTGGCAATTCGGTTAATGCCCATGATGGACTGCAGCAGCGTGGTTTTACCAACGCCGTTTCGGCCCATCACGACCGTGCACTCACCTTCCGGGATGTCCAGCGTCAGGTCCCGCAGGGTGTGGCTTTGGCCATAGTATTGATTCAGGTTTTCAATCGCGATCATCAGTCTTCCTCGCCCAAATACACACGGCGCACGTCGGCGTTGTGCTGAATGTCATCCATGGCACCCTCGGCCAGCACGCTGCCTTGGTGCAACACCGTCACGGTGCCGCCCCCTGCCGATAGCGTGCGGACAAAATCCATGTCGTGCTCGACCACCACGACGCAATGGCGCCCGGCCAGCGAACGCAACAGCTCAGCGGTTTTGTCAATTTCTTGGTGGGTCATGCCGGCGGCGGGTTCATCCACCAACAGCAACTTTGGCTGCTGCATCAGCAACATGCCGATCTCTAGCCATTGCTTCTGCCCATGCGACAGGTCCCCAGACAGGCGCGTCAACGCATCCTGCAATCCGATGGTTTCCGCCACCTGCAGGATCTGTTGGTGCTCCTGTGCCGTTGGTTTGGCGCGGTATAGCGACCAGAAATCCCGGGACTGGCGCATCGCCAGCTCCAGGCAGTCGCGGACGCTTAAGGATTCAAACACGGT
>CAKZQE010000147.1 GCA_937139465.1 uncultured Gammaproteobacteria bacterium | reverse complement strand
AGACCGTCACTGAGCGCCCGGGTGAGGACCTCGGTGATTGGTTGCAGGGCAACTTGCGAAGCCTGCTGGATAACGCGGGCGCGGATCGCAACGCACTTTCCGACCAACTCGCTGCCATCAGTGCATTGGATTACTACAGTGCACAGCAGGTAACCGCCGCCACCGCGGGTGAGCGAGAAATTGAAATCGAGTTTGATGTTGATGCACTGTTGCCGGCACTGAATCTGACGTTTTCGCAGCTAACGGCGCTGACCTTTTTAGGGGCTGCGCAAACCGTGCAGCCGCGATTGGCGGCCAAGGCAAAGGCCAAGCTTAAGCTGAATGAAAATGGCAACGAGCTCGACTTTTCAACCGAGTTTGTCAGCACGGCCGACGACGCATCGCTGGTTCCGTTCCAGATCACTATTCAGGCCCTAGACGGCGACACCGCGCCGACCGGTCACTACACATCGACGCTATCTAAATCCGTTGATCTGACCGGGCCGGCTGGTCTGGATTTCGATATTGACTTGGGTGGTTTGGGCTCGCAAACCGTCACTGACGCCGGCTTTGTATTAACCGCAACGATCGAAGCCGATGCCTTTGTTGGCGACGCCGAACCGGTGATTACGCAGGCAGCGTCGTCATCTGCTCAGTACCTGTTGAGCTTGCCGACAAACCAGAACGGTGTTGACTACACCGTTAAATACTTGGCCGAGAGTTTTGATCAGCTGGCATCAGATACGGCCTTCCAGTTCCTGTTTAACGATGCCGAAGGGGAGCTGCGCCAGACCCTAGCGCAGGCGGAAACGCAATTTTTTGAGCGCTGGCTGCGAGCAGCTGGTACGGCGGACAACCCTCTGGTGTCGCTCCTGAAGTCCGAAGTCGAGACGGACAGTGGGTTGCAGGCTTTTTTTGATGCCGATCTGCCTGTGTTGACGCAAACGCTTGAGGATGGATCAACTAAGTCTCGCTCGTTGATGGACTTGCTAGCGGCGGACGAAGCCGTGGTGTCCTTGGATCAGTTGCCAGATGCCATCACCGAGTTACTGGACGAGTTGCACGCTATTACCGCGGCTCAGACACCCGAGGACCCTTACCAGTTTGATAGTTTGGTGGCGCGCCTGGACAATATGGTTCAGTCAGCGTCCATCACGGCGTCGTGGTTAGGGCAGCGCCCAAGCGGTATTGAAGCCGAGGCGGCAGACCCGGAGGCCCCGGCGATTACGGCGGTTTCGGGACAAAACGCGTCGACAGCGAAAAACCTACGTGAAACCGATGCGCTGGAATTTGATCTGGGGCTCGTCACCACGATTACCCAAGATGGTGCAAGCGTGACAAAAACGCCGGCGGCTGGTGATCACGTTCAAATTATCGTCAAGACCCCGAGCGGCCAAAACGTCATTTATGACAACGATCCGGGCACCGATGTCGGCATGTTGTTGACCCAAGGCGACATCGATGCGGGCACCTACCGCGTTACGTTGCCGCCGGCAATACTGTCCACACTAGGGGTGGGGTCTGCCGACCCTGCGGTGCTGGCCGGCGGTAGTTGGTTGTCTGGCCTTTACGATGTGACGGCTCGTATCGTCTACGACGACGGCACCACCAGTGCTGACGCCAAAACCCAGTTCCGCGTCGTCAACGTCGAACAGGTCGATTCAGCTGACTTTGATCACCGAACCGATGATGCCAGTGGTGTCGTAGACGAGGTTCGCTACCGCTTAAGCCTGCCTGATCTGATTCGCGTAACCCAAGAGGTCGCCGGCGAAGACGTCGGTGATTTGTTCGGTTTACAACAGCTGATGGGTTACGACGGCAACGGCAGTGCGCCCCTGACCATCACCAAGTCTACGGCGAACTACGTGCAGCTATTTGCGGCACTGGACCTGAAGCTGGATTTCGGTGTTAAGCGTAACGGCGCGCAATACGAAAGCTTCTTCGAGTTAAGCCGCGTATCCGGTGATTTGGAGGCTCGTGGCGTAGACGCCGGCGGCGTGCTAAGCGCAGCTGACGGCGTGACGGTTGAGCTTAGCAGCCTGACCGTGGGCGATCAGGTCTTTGTCGAGGGCGGTAACGCCAAGCTTTACCTCGATGCTTCGTTGGAATTCGTTCCGACCGCGGGCACCCAGGACCTGTCTGGTGCTGCCGTGGCTACGGTGAGTGGCGATGCACGCTGGGTGATGCCGGCAAAATTCGCCGGTGCCGGGCAGGCCAGTGAGATCACGCTGGATTTGATTGGTCCGGATGCCCTGACGGATGTCCAAAAGGTCACTCGATTCCTTGGTGGTGACGTTAACAGTATTTTGATTGACCAGGATCACGCGGCGCGCGACTTGTCAGCGCTGAATGCGAACCTTGGGTTCTCAACCGACCTGTCGCGAGCGGTGAACGCACTGGAAGTGGCAGCGTTAACACCGGCGTCTGGCTTGCTCAGCGATGCGCTGTCGGTCTCCTTGCCTTACACAGGGGGCGTGACGCTCGGGTCACTCGTAGCCGGCGCTGGGGTGACGGAGCTTGAACAGCTCGGCACAGGCCTGGGTCTTGCGGCGGTTCAAAACGTGTTATCCCAGGTGACCCTTGATAGCGCCAGCCTCGGCACTGTTGAGCAGGCGCTATTGGACGCGTTGCGTAATGCCGGCGCCCACAACGAAGCACTCCAGGCCGCAGGTGCAGACGTTCCCGACGCCGCCGTGCTTTCCTACGACTTGGTTAGCCGTCGCCTGGTGCTTGACCTGAACCCGATCTTCACCACGGATGTGGCCCTTGAGGCGGGCTTTGATTCCGCCACCGTAGCCAACACGCTGGGGCTGGATGGTGGATCCCAAGCCAGCCTGCAAGGCGGGGACGAGCTCACGGCCACGGTCCAAATGTGGATCCGACCCAGCTTCCAAGTAGCGGTCAGTGCGCCGACCTCGACCAGCAGTGACCGTTTGGTCGAGATCGGCCAGGTCGCGATTGACGTCGGGCTGGGCGCGCAGGGTGGGTCGACATTACCCACCGACACCCCCTTTGTTGTAACCCTGCCGGGTGCGGATAGCACCGCGTCCTTGGGCATTGACATTAATGGCGACGGAAGCACGTCGCCGGTGGCATTGAGCAGCGCGAGCATGACCTTCGGTGCAGCCTCCAGTGCCTTAAAGGCGCAGTCGGTGTCAACCTGGACGGCGGCGGAAAACTACGTCAAAGATAGTGCGTCACCGGTCACCCATGCTGGGCTTGAGTCCGCCATTACCAGCGCGGCCGCTGAGCTGTCGAGCAGTGAAATGTCCGCGGAACTGGCCATCTCTGCCGATTTGACCCTAGGAAGTACCGCCCACGCAGTTGACTTCAGCGCCCGTGTTGAAACCCCCGCCTTGGTGACTGATGCGACCGCATTCGCGGGCGCCGTCAGTGCTAGCGAAACGATTGTGCCGCCATCCTTAGCGCCCGTGGTCTATCCCGAGTTGACCGGACTCGATAGCCTGACACTGGGCGCTTTGGCCAATGAAATTACTGCGTTGCTGACGCGTTTCTCGGATCCGCAGTACAGCGCAATGGACACCAGTGCCCTGCACACAAAGCTACCGTTGATTGGCAAGAGTCTAGCGGAGCTTATTGATTTTGATGCGATTTCTGCTCGCATTACGGCGGCCATCGAAGCGGCGCCCGCAACCGGTATTGCCCAGATCGAAGGGATCTTGAATGACCTGCTGGCCGCGGCGGAAAACGGCGCTGGCACGAGCGACCACGGGTTGCCAATGGTCATGGCCAGCAACTCGAACGTCATTTTATTCATGAACGCCGCGGCCCGCAGTCTAGTCGGCAGGCGCGTGACGGCGTTGAATCAGATCATCGGCGATATCCCCATCGCTTCGGGGGAAATGGTCACCGTGCAGACTGCCAAAGGCCCCATATGCATGACCGTCGCCGAGATCGGAGCCTCGGCGAACCGCCGCGCACTATATTTTCTGCCCCATGCAAACGACCGGTTTCAGGACGCAGGGTGGTCCGCGCTTCAAAACCTGCCGATCCCGCTCATCAAAGTCGCCCCAAGTGGCGAGGTTTTGTCC
>CAKZQE010000146.1 GCA_937139465.1 uncultured Gammaproteobacteria bacterium | reverse complement strand
TCACATTGGTCGTTGGCCTCACGCCGAGCGGCACCATCAGCGGCGTACGTGTCACCGAACACCGCGAGACGCCCGGTCTGGGGGACAAAATTGACCTGAACAAGAGCGACTGGGTGCTCGATTTTGAGGGCGCCAGCCTGGACAATCGCACCTGGGGCGTTAAACCCGACGGTGGCGACTTTGACGCCTTCACTGGCGCCACCATTACACCGAGGGCGGTGACCGGCGCCATTGCCCGGACCCTGACCTGGTACCGCGACGAGGGCGCGGCTCAGCTAACCGGGAGCAAGCCATGAGCACCACTGATTACAAAGCCTTGGCATGGAACGGGCTGTGGAAAAACAACCCCGCCTTGGTGCAGCTGCTGGGCCTGTGCCCACTGCTGGCCGTGTCTGGCACCGTCATCAATGCCGCGGGGCTGGGCCTGGCGACGCTGTTTGTGTTGATGGGATCGAACCTGGCGGTGTCGCTGATCCGTCACCACGTGGCTGATCACCTGCGACTGCCCGCGTTTGTCATGATCATCGCCGCATTCACCACCTGCGTCGAATTGCTGATGCAGGCCTACGCCTATTCGCTGTTCCAGGTCCTGGGGTTGTTCATCCCGCTGATTGTGACTAACTGTGCGATTTTGGGGCGAGCCGATGGCTTTGCCCGCAAGAACACGCCCCTGCCCGCCCTGGCCGATGGGCTGTGGATGGGACTGGGCTTTATGGCGGTGCTGTTGGTGCTCGGTGGCGTTCGTGAGCTCATTGGCTTGGGGACGCTTTTGGATGGTGCGCACCTCTTGTTCGGCGAGGCAGCCCGAGATTGGACCATTCAAGTTGCCCCGGACAGCTACCCGGGGGTGCTGATCGCTATTTTGCCGCCGGGGGCGTTCATTTTGCTGGGCTTTATGATCGCCGCTAAGCAAGCCTGGGACATCCGAGCTAAACAACGGACAACCATCGACGTCGTGGCCGGCAGCAAACGGGTTCGGGTCACCGGCGATGTCGCCCGATGAACGCACAAAAGCGCCATGCGATCTTTAGCCGCCTGCGCGAAGAAAACCCGCACCCAAAAACGGAGCTCGAGTACAGCTCGCCCTTTGAGCTGCTGGTGGCGGTCACCCTGAGCGCCCAGGCCACGGATGTTGGCGTCAACAAGGCCACGCGCAAGCTGTTCCCCGTTGCCAACACACCCCAGGCGATCTATGACCTCGGCGTGGACGGGCTAAAGCAGTACATCAAAACCATCGGCCTGTTTAACTCAAAGGCCGAGAACGTGCACAAGGCCTGCCGGATGCTGTTGGATCTGCACGGCGGCGAGGTCCCCGAAAGTCGCGAGGCACTCGAAGCCCTACCCGGAGTTGGCCGAAAAACCGCGAACGTGGTCCTGAACACAGCCTTTGGCCACCCGGCCATGGCCGTCGACACGCACATTTTCAGGGTCAGCAACCGCACCCGCATTGCCAAAGGCAAAACCGTGCGCCAAGTCGAAGATGGGCTAATGAAGCATGTGCCCAAAGAATTCCTGGTTGACGCCCACCACTGGTTAATCTTGCATGGGCGCTACACCTGCAAGGCCCGCAAGCCCGAGTGCGGCCGTTGCTTGATCGAAGACCTGTGCGAATTTAACGAAAAGCGCGACTACCTCGACTAAAAGCGCCGCAGCACGCCGGCACTAAGCTCATGGTCACGGACCCCAGCGCGGTGGCCGGCATCATGCACCGCGTCCGCCCGGACAAAGCCATGCCACCCGCGCTGTGCGCCCAGCCAGCGGGTTACCCCGAAGCGCTGCTCACGCCCGTCCGGTACCGTCGACACCACCTGCTGCGTCCAGTCGACCTGACCCAGAACGGTGCCCGGTGTGCTGACGCCGACAGTCACGGCCCCGGCCTCGACGCGCGCTGGTCGCTGGATGTTAAGCGTCCACTCGCCCAGCGCCAGCGATGCGTCAAAGGCCGACACCTGATCGCCACGCGTGGTGTTGCCGTACCAACCGGACACGCTCAGGCCACCCGTGCGTAGCCCCATACCCAGCCAATGCGTGGTGGTGCTAGGCAGCTGTATCAGGTCGCTGCGAACACCGAGGTAACCGGCGTCCTCGTGGTGCACCGATGTTTCCAACCATCCATGCTGCCCCTGATATCGCAGCGCGCCCAAGCGCTGATGCTGATCCGTATCCTGGGCACTGTAGGACTCAAATGCCCCGCCCTGATGCTGAATGACCCAGCTTTCGCCCCAGCCGACCAAGGCCGGGTGTGCTTGTGCCGGTGCCCCCCACCGCACCGGGCGCAGCCATTGCCCAATATCGTCACCACTCAGCCGCGCAATACCCAGCCCTCCCGTCCGACTGGCAACCGCCGAGGCTTGGAACCCATTCGCCGGCGAATGGACCTGTGCTTGGGTCAATTGCCACTGGCGAAGCCCACTGCGGGCGGACGTCATAGGCGTCTGTATCCAGCCATCAATGGCTATTTGAAACGGAAAGCCGAGGCTGTCCAGCGCGGTCACCGAGACCTCTGCTAGCCCCGCCGTGCCCAGGGCCCCACCCGTGGTCAGGCTACCGGTGCCACCCCCTGAGGTCGTGGTGACGCGGACCTCACCAACCGGATTGAGCGCGGCGCCCAAATCAATCAGCCCCTGGCCCGTTTCGACGGCGCTGCCGACAGAATCATCCGCCGTGCTCAGCAAGCGTCCACGAATGTCGCCCAAAGCTATCGTTGGGAAGGCGCTTTGCAACGCAGCCAGGGCGCCTGCTACGTAGGCCGTCGCCGGTGATGTGCCGGTGACACTGCCATAGCCGCCGCCAACGCGGGTGGCGTAGCCGTAGCCCGGCGCCGCCACGCACCAGGCCGCGGCGCTGCCACAGGCGTTGGCGAAACTGGCCAGTGAGCCCGACGACGACAGGGCCGTGACCGCCAGCCACCCGCTTTCTAATTCGCTGAATCGAAGGGGTAATCCCGCTTCAATGCTGACACTGGTTTCACTGTCATTGCCTGCCGCAAACACCAACACCTGACCGGCTTCCACGGCGCTTCGAAATGCATTGATGGCGGGTGCGTAAAAGGCATTGAGGTTAGTTTGCGAGTAGGCATCAATCTGCGCGTCCGAGCCCCAGGAATTGGACACCACCGTGGCGCCCGCGGCTCGGCCCTGAGCCAGCGCTGATGGCAACCAGGCATTAAACTGCGATGTCGTTGAACTGCCCGAGGCGAAGATCTTGCTGGCAACAATCGATGCCTCTGGGGCCACGCCGACCATACCCACCCCGTTTCGCCCGGCGCCAATCAGCCCCGCCATCTGTGTGCCATGGCCGCGTTGGTCCGCGCCGTCACCGCCGGTGTGGTCGCTTAACTGCGTCACCCGGCCTTCAAATTCGGCATGACTGCCGTCGACACCGCTATCGATCACCTGGACGACCGTGCCCGCGCCGAGGCCCCCCACGCTCCAAACGTGGCTCGCTGAGATCGCCGACAGCCCGCGGGTGGCCTGGTACTCCGACGTCTCGAAGCCGGCCGCGATGGCTAAATTAGGCGTGGCCGAGAAACCTGACTGACTGGCGACGGTCGAGGGTGGCAAAACGGGCGTGCTGACCTGACTCT
>CAKZQE010000145.1 GCA_937139465.1 uncultured Gammaproteobacteria bacterium | reverse complement strand
TCGAAGCGGAGCCCGAAGTCGAAGCGGAACCCGAAGCCGAAGCGGAACCCGAGGTCGAAGCGGAACCCGAGGTCGAAGCGGAACCCGAACCCGAGCCTGAAGTCGAACCCGAGCCTGAAGTCGAACCCGAGCTCAACGACGGCTTGGACTACCTGTCACCGCCGGATGAGGGCGGCAAGTACGCCGCGCGGCTGGACTTGATTTCGACTTACATCGAAATGAGTCTGCACACGGAAGCCGACGAGCTGTTAGCCGAGGTCGAAAGCAGTGGCAACGCCGCCGCCGTTGAGCGTGCGCAAGCGCTAAGGTCGAAGCTGAACGAGGCGTTGCGCGACAAAGAATGACCAGATGGGCCGCCTGTGTTGAGTACCAGGGTAGTCAGTACTACGGCTGGCAAACCCAAGAGATTGAGGGCAAATCCGTCCAGCCATGGGTCGAGCGGGCGCTGACCCGCATCGCCGACCACCCGGTTGAGGTGATTTGTGCGGGGCGCACTGACACGGGTGTGCATGCGACCGTGCAGGTGGTTCACTTTGACACCGACGCGGACCGGCCGGAGCGTGCGTGGGTGCTTGGCGGCAACACGCATTTACCCGATGACATCAGCTTTGTTTGGGCGACCCCGGTTGCCGATGACTTTAGTGCCCGGTTTAGCGCGCGCTGGCGCCGCTACCACTATGTCTTTCAGCACAGTCCGGCGCGGCCAGCGATTTCCCATCAGCACCTGACGCACGTGCACCGGCCTCTGGATTTGCAGGCGATGGCGTCGGCGGCGCGGCTGCTGGAAGGCGTGCACGACTTTACCTCGCTCCGCTCCAAGGCCTGCCAGGCCCCAAACCCGGTGCGTGACATGCACTTTGTGCGGCTGTATCACCAGCAGGGGTTGGTCGTGATTGATGTTCAGGCCAACGCCTTCTTGCATCACATGGTCCGCAACATAGCCGGCTCCTTGTTGGCCGTGGGGTCTGGCGACCGTCCGGTGGCCTGGTTAGCAGAGGTGCTCGCGGCCAAAGACCGGGCATTGGCCGGCATCACCGCGCCAGCCAGGGGGCTGCATTTGGTCGGGGTTGGTTATGAACCCAGCGTCATCCTCCCGGAGACCCTTCGCTTTCCGCCCCTGAGCCTCGGCATTGTTCGTGCCGAGAACCGAGTTTGGCCTGCTTTTTAGTCATCAATTCCGGTATCATTAGGTTTTGCGTTCGGAAGCCGAAATGGTCCGGGTAAAAGTCTGCGGTATCACGCAGCCTCAACAGCTAGAACCCTTGATGGATGCCGGTGTCGATGCGATTGGGTTGGTGTTCTATGACCCGAGCCCGCGCGGCGTAACGGTGGACCAGGCTCGGACCATTCAGCGCGCTGTGGCACCCTACACCTCGACCGTTGGGTTGTTTGTTGACACCCCCGTCGACGAGGTCAATGCCATCGCCGATGCGGTCGGGCTGGACTGGATTCAGTTCCACGGCAACGAGTCAGTCGCTGACTGTCAGCGCTGCCGCCGGCCCTGGTATAAGGCGCTGCGTGTGCGTGACGGCGATGATGTCGCCGCGCTGGTTGCGCCCTGGCAAGCCGTCAGCACGGGTGTGCTGCTGGATGCCTACGTTAAGGGCGTTCCAGGCGGCACAGGTACGCGCTTCAACTGGGACCAAATCCCGGTGCAGCGCGACTGGAAATTGATTTTGGCTGGGGGGTTAAACCCCAGCAACGTGCGCGAAGCAGTCGCGCAAACACGACCTTACGCAGTGGACGTAAGCGGGGGCGTGGAATCCGAGCCTGGCATCAAGGACATCCAACAGGTCCAGGCATTTATCCAAGAGGCAAAACATGACCAGCACCCTAACCACTGAACAGGCCAAGGCCCTCAGCGCACTGCCGGACGCCAGCGGCCACTTTGGACCCTATGGTGGACGTTTTGTGTCCGAAACCCTGACGCACGCGTTAGACGGTTTGACCGCGGACTATCAGCGGCTGAAAAACGAGCCGGCATTCCAGGCCGAAATCGACAAGGACCTGCAGGACTTTGTCGGCCGTCCCAGCCCGCTTTACCACGCGGAACGCTGGTCCGCTGGCATTGGTGGCGCACAGATTTGGTTCAAGCGCGAAGACCTGAACCACACAGGTGCGCACAAGGTGAATAACACCATCGGTCAGGCCCTGCTGGCCAAGTATTCCGGTAAGCCACGGGTCATTGCGGAAACCGGCGCCGGCCAACACGGCGTGGCCACCGCCACCGTTTGCGCGCGCTTGGGCCTTGAGTGCGTGGTGTACATGGGCGCCAAAGACGTTAAGCGTCAAGCCTTAAACGTCTACCGTATGAAGCTACTGGGCGCGACGGTCGTGCCGGTTGAAAGCGGCACCAAGACCCTAAAGGACGCGCTCAACGAAGCGATGCGCGATTGGGTCGCCAACGTCGACAACACCTTCTACATTTTGGGCACGGCCGCCGGCCCGCACCCGTACCCAATGTTGGTGCGCGACTTCCAGTCCATCATCGGCCGCGAAACCCGCGCGCAAAGCCTGGAAAAAATCGGTCGCTTGCCTGACGCCGTGATCGCCTGTGTCGGCGGTGGTAGCAATGCCATCGGCATGTTCTACCCCTTCATCGAAGACCGTGACGTGCGCATGATCGGTGTCGAGGCCGGTGGGCGCGGGGTCATGACCGGCGAGCACGCGGCCCCATTAAGCGCAGGTCAGCCAGGTGTACTGCACGGCAACCGTACCTACATCATGGAAGACGAGAACGGTCAGATCGCCGACACCCATTCCGTTAGCGCGGGCCTGGATTACCCAGGCGTAGGCCCCGAACACGCGTGGCTGAAAGACTCAGGTCGCGCCGAGTACGTGGCCGAGGACGACGAGCCTGCGTTGGATGCTTTCCGTGAAGTCACCCAGCGCGAGGGCATCATGCCTGCACTGGAAACGGCTCATGCTCTGTCCTACGCCAAGCGTCTGGCCAAAACCATGCGCCCCGATCAGCACCTGGTGGTGAACATGTCCGGGCGTGGTGACAAAGACATTTTGACCATGGCCGAAATTGACGGCATCAGCTTCTAGGAGACCCCATTGAGCCGAATTTCAGGATGCCTTAGCACGCTGCGTGCGTCGGGCAAAAAAGCGCTGATCCCTTACGTAATGGGTGGTGACCCGAACCCGTTGGTGACGGTGGAGCTGTTGCACGCCATGGTCGCCGCGGGCGCCAACGTCATCGAGCTAGGCATGCCCTTCAGCGACCCCTTCGCCGATGGCCCGACCATTCAATTGGCCGGTGAGCGTGCCCTAAAGGCAGCTACCAATATCCAGTCGATCCTGGGCATTGTCGCGGACTTCCGCAAAACCGATGACGCCACGCCGATCGTGTTGATGGGTTATTTGAACCCGGTCGAGCGCATGGGCTACCCGGTGTTTTGCGAGGCAGCCCACGCCGCTGGCGTGGACGGTCTGTTGCTGGTCGACATGCCGCCGGAGGAGCGTCACCTGGTGGCCGAGCACTGTGATCGACTGGGTATGGATACGGTGTTCTTAGCCGCGCCGACCACGGTGGATGCGCGCCTAGAAAGTATCGCCAGCAGCACCCAAGGCTACCTCTACTACGTGTCATTGAAGGGCATCACCGGCAGCGGCGCGTTGAACGTCGACGAGGTCGCCGACCGTGTCGCCCACATCCGCAGCCTGACGGACGTGCCTGTGATTGTTGGCTTTGGCATCAAGACAGGCGAGCAGGCCCGCGCCATCGGCCAGTGCGCGGATGGGGTGATTATTGGCTCACGCCTGGTGGCCACGATGGAAGCCCTGGCTGATAAACCGGACGAAATTCCGAGCGCAATTGGCGCTATCATTGCCGAGATTCGACACGCTATGGATACCCCCGCATGAGCAGTTGGTTAGACCGGGTACTGCCCGCCATTCAGAACAAAGTAAAACGTGGCGGCGTGCCCGAAGGGCTGTGGACCAAGTGTCCGGCCTGTGAGCAGGTCTTGTACGAGCCCGAGCTCCAGCGCAACCTGAACGTTTGCCCCAAGTGCGATCACCATCTCCGCATTGGTGCGCGCAAGCGTTTGATGGCGTTTTTGGATGAAGGCACCACGACCGAATTGTTGGCGGACCTGGAAACGGACGACGTCCTGAAGTTTAAAGATTCCAAGCGTTACAAAGACCGCTTGTCGGCGGCGCAAAAAGCGACGGGCGAAGAAGACGTCATGGTCGCCATGGCCGGCTCGCTGAAAGGCATGCCGGTTAACGCCTGTGCCTTCGAATTTTCCTTCATGGGTGGCTCAATGGGGCGCGCGGTGGGGCAAAAGTTTGTCGCCTGTGCCGAGCGTTCACTGGCCAACCGCGAACCGCTGGTGTGTTTTTCCGCCAGTGGCGGCGCCCGCATGCAAGAAGCCTTGTTTTCGCTGATGCAGATGACGCGAACCAGTGTCGCGATTCAACGCCTGAAAGAAGAGGGCATTCCCTTTGTGTCGGTGCTGACCGACCCCGTATTTGGCGGCGTGACGGCATCGTTGGCGATGCTGGGGGACCTCAACATTGCCGAGCCCAAAGCACTGATCGGGTTTGCCGGCCCGCGCGTTATCGAGCAAACCGTCCGCGAAAAACTGCCCGAGGGCTTTCAACGCGCCGAATTTTTGCTTGAGCACGGAACCGTCGACATGATTGTTCGTCGCAACGATATGCGCAACACGCTGTATCGCTTGTTGGCCAGCCTGACCCACGCACCTGTTCAGGCTGATGAGGCGGTTGAATCCGTGTCGCCGCACGACCTCGACGCTCCCCTGGAGAACTGATCCCTATGGCCCGTGGCTTACATGAATGGCTAGAACACCTGGAGTCTCTTAACCCCGATCACATCGACATGGGACTAGACCGTGTCGCCGAGGTGTGGGGACGCTTGCACCAGGGGCCTGTCAACGCCAAGGTCATGACGGTTACGGGAACCAACGGTAAAGGAACCTGTGCGCACGCCGCGGCCTCGATGTTGCGCGTTGCGGGCTACAAAACCGGCCTGTATACCTCGCCGCATTTGCTGCAGTTCGGCGAGCGCATTCAGGTCGATGGGCAAATCGCACTGCCTGACGAGCTAACCGGCGCTTTTGAGCAGGTCGAAGCGGCGCGCGGTGACGTTGGCCTAACCTACTTTGAGTTCACTACCCTGGCAGCCTTTGTCATGTTCCTTGAGGCCGACCTTGATGTGTGGGTGCTTGAAGTGGGTTTGGGTGGCCGCCTGGATGCGGTCAACGTAATTGACAGCGATGTCGCGGTGATCACCAGTATTGGGCTGGATCATCAGGATTGGCTGGGCCATTCACTGCACGCCGTGGCGACCGAAAAAGTTGGCATCGCACGGGCTGGAAAGCCGCTAGTGGTGGGCTCTGCCGGCGTTCCGCCGGTGATTCGTAAGCGTGCCGACGAACTCGGCTGCACCCTTTACCAAAACGGCGATAGCTACGAGGCGTATACCGAAACCCACATTGGCACGCCCACTGGCTGGTCATGGCAAGGCACCGCATTCGATGGGTCGTTCCACCTGATCGACCAGATCCCCTATCGGCACTTGAATACCGACAGCCTAGGCGCCGCGATTCAGGCGGTGTTGATGCTGGGTGTCGACATTACAGATGCGCAAATTCGTCAGGGCCTGGGTGAATTATCGATCCCCGGCCGCTACCAAACCTACGCCCTTCAGGATGGCATTCAGGTTGTGTTTGACGTTGCGCACAACCCTGCGGCGGGTGAATCGCTGCGCGACATCATGCGTGCGCAACCCTGCGAGGGCATCACGCGGTGTGTCATCGCCATGGCCGAGGCCAAAGACCACGCCGAGTTCATTGCGACCATCGGCTCGGAAGTGTCGGAGTGGTACCTGTGCAACTTGCCGGCCTCGCGCAGTTGGGACGGGGCCAAAATCCGCCGGGACCTACTGCCGCGGGCTATGTTTTTCCCGCAGCCGAGTATCGCGGTGGCCAACGCCGTGACGCGGTCTCGCCCCGGTGATCGTGTGCTGGTGGTGGGCTCATTTATGTTGCTAGCAGCGGTGATGGGCTCAGAGGAATTGGTGTGAGTTCAGGCGGCGCCGAACAGGTTCTGACCGCTCAGCAGGTCCGTCACCGGGTCATCGGCGCCATCACGGTGTTGTCAGTGCTGATCATTGTTGTGCCCTGGTTTCTGGACGCGGATGATGCGGCCTTCGACCCCCGCTCGGTGGCCGTTGAGGACATTCCCCTGGCGCCGTTTGTCGGCTCGCCGGCGGCACCACGGCCAATGCCCTCGGGCACGGAAGCGGCATTGCAGGATGCCCGCGACTTACTGAATCCAGAAACCCCGGCAACGGGCCCCATGCCCGACGCCTGGGGACTGCAGGTGGGCAGCTTTAAAAACACTGACAACGCCCGGCGCCTGGCCGATCGCTTGGTGGAAGCCGATTGGCAGGGCGTGCGCTTGGAACCCAAATCGGGATTTCAGCGCGTGCTGGTGGGGCCGGTTCGAACCCAAGCGGACGCCAATGCCCTGCGCGACCAGCTCAAGCGTGAATTTGACCTGAATGGACGGGTGGTACGGATTAAGCCATGAGTTTTACTGAATTTACCGGGCTGGACTGGGCGTTTGTCGCGCTGATCACAGTCAGCGGTGTGATGTCGCTCGCCAAAGGGCTGATCAAAGAGGCGATGTCGCTCGGCATTTGGATCGCGGCGTTTATGGGTAGCCGAACCTTTGGCCCCCGGGCCGAAGTCTTGTTTGAGGGTGTGCTTGATAACCCGTTCTACGTCACCATCGCCGGCTTTGCGTCCGTCTTTGTGGCGGTGCTGATTTTAGGGGCGGCGATTCGCTTTGCCCTCGCCGCGCTGGTTCAGGCCACGGGCCTGACCTGGACCGACCGCTTGCTGGGTGTCGTATTTGGGGTCGCTCGCGGGGCGCTTATCGTCACCTTGGCAGTCGGTATCGTGAATTTGAGTCCCTTTCGCAGTGCGGACTGGTTCGTGAAATCCCGACTGGTCCCACAATTTATTGAAGTTGCCGAGTGGTCGGTCGCCAACCTATGGCAGGGCTCGCCCCTGCAGTCAGCAGTCAAGGAGAGCTAAGCATGTGTGGCATCGTCGGGATGTACGGGGTTGAACCGGTCAACCAGGAGCTGTACGACGCGTTAACGGTGCTCCAGCACCGAGGTCAGGACGCCGCGGGCATCATGACCGAAGACCCAGACGGGCACCTGCATTTACGCAAGGACAACGGCTTGGTGCGCGACGTATTCCGCACTCGCCATATGCGTAACCTGACGGGCAACATTGGGATTGGCCATTGCCGCTACCCCACCGCGGGCAGTTCATCCAGTGCTGAAGCGCAGCCGTTTTACGTCAATTCGCCCTACGGTATTTCGTTGGCCCATAACGGCAACTTAACCAACACGGTGGAGCTGCTGGACGATCTCTACCGCTCGGACCTTCGCCACATCAATACGTCTTCGGATTCCGAAGCGCTGCTGAACGTGCTGGCGCACCACCTCCAAGGTGCGGGCAAACTTAGCCCAACGCCGGATGATTTTTTCGAGGCCGTGACTGAGGTTCATCGCCGCTGCAAGGGCGCCTACGCCGTGGTGGCGCTGGTCAGTGGTCACGGGATGGTCGCTTTCCGGGATCCCAATGGCATTCGGCCTCTGGTGTACGGCAAGCGTGAAACCGCCGCCGGCGTTGACTACATGGTCGCCAGTGAGTCGGTCGCCTTATCCACCGCGGGTTTTGAATTGATCCGCGACCTGGAGCCTGGTGAAGCGCTGTTGGTGGATAAGCAGGGCCAGCTTCACACGCGCTTGTGTGCGGCTGATGCTGAGCTCAACCCCTGCCTGTTCGAGTTCGTGTACCTGTCGCGCCCTGACTCGGTGATCGATGGCATTTCGGTGTACGACGCGCGGCTGAACATGGGTCGCAAACTCGCCAAAACCATCATGGCCGAGTTGCCCGAAGCCGATCAAATCGACGTCGTGATTCCGATTCCTGATACGTCGCGCCCCATCGCCTTGGAAACGGCACACACCATGGGCATTGATTACCGCGAGGGCTTCGTTAAAAACCGCTACATCGGCCGGACCTTTATCATGCCGGGTCAAACGGAGCGTAAAAAATCTGTCCGCCAGAAGCTCAACCCGGTGCGCCACGAATTTGAAGGGCGCAACGTGCTGTTGATCGACGACTCCATTGTTCGCGGCACCACCTCGCGCCAGATCGTTGAGCTGGCCCGTGAAAACGGTGCCCGCAAGGTCTACTTCGCCAGTGCCGCGCCGCCGGTTCGCTTCCCCAATGTGTACGGCATTGACATGCCCAGTCGCTCAGAGTTGATCGCCCATGACCGCACCACCGCGGAAATCGCCGAGCAACTGGGTGCGGACGGGTTGGTGTACCAAACCCTGGACGACCTGAAGGACTCGATTCTCGAGTGTCGCAGCGACATCAAAGGCTTTGATGCCAGCGTATTCGATGGTCATTACGTGACGCCCGGCATCGATCTAAACTACCTTGAGCAATTGGACGAGCGCCGCAACGACATGGCCAAGCAGGCCCGAGGCGGTGACGAAGAAGAAGAGCAACTGGCTATCAGGAATGGGGTATGAGCAAGGAAGACCGCCAGCGCGATTTGGCTCAACAGGCCGCCACTGCGGCCGGCGAATTTAGTACTCAGGCGGTTCGCGGCGGTCATCGCCGCACCGATGAGGCCGAGCACGCCGAAGCCATGTTCATGACATCGTCGTTTTGTTTCCCCAATGCGGCGGCGGCCAAAGCGGCCTTCGTCGAGGACTCGGGCGACAACGTTTATAGCCGGTTTGATAACCCGACAGTGCAGGCATTTGAATCGCGCTTGGCGATGCTGGAAGGGGGCGAGCGTTGTGTCGCCACGGCCAGCGGCATGGCCGCGACACTGGCGCTGGGCATGGCCTATCTGCAGGCCGGGGACCGCGTGGTCTGCTCCCAGGCGGTGTTCGGCAGCACGCTCAACCTATGGACCAAGTACTTCGGCAAATTTGGCGTCGAGGTGGTGACGGTTGACCCCTTCGATTTGGACGCCTGGCGCGGCGCGATCGACGAGCGCACCAAGATTGCCTACCTGGAAACCCCGACCAACCCACGCTGCGAGATTGTCGATATTCGAGCGGTCGCTGACATCGCCCATGCCAAGGGCGCGAAGCTCGTGGTGGATAACTGTTTTTGTACTCCCGCTTTGCAGCGCCCCCTCGAGCTGGGCGCGGACATCGTCAGTCACAGCGCCACCAAATTCCTCGACGGCCAAGGTCGCGCCGTCGGCGGCGCGTTAGTCGGCAGCCATGATGATTTGGAGCCGGTTTATTTGTTCATGCGCTCCGGCGGCCCGACCATGAGTGCGTTCAACGCCTGGGTCTTCCTGAAAGGGCTGGAAACGTTGGACATCCGCCTGCGTGCACAGAGCGAAACGGCGATGGCGGTGGCCACCTGGCTAAGCACCCAGCCCAAGGTTAAACAGGTGTTCTATTCAGGCCTGCCCGACCACCCGGGTCACACCCTTGCCAAGGCGCAGCAATCCGGTTTCGGTGCGGTGCTGAGTTTTGAAGTCGAGGGTGGCCAGGACGGCGCTTGGACGGTGATCGATCACACCGAACTGGTGTCGCTGACGGGTAACCTTGGCGATACGCGTACCACCATCACCCACCCCAGCACCACCACCCATGGGCGGTTGACCGAAGACCAGCGCCAGGCGGCTGGCATTCAACCGGGCTTGATTCGTTTGTCTGTGGGGCTGGAATCCGCGGCCGATTTGACCGCGGACTTAGCAAAGGGCTTGGCAGCGCTCTAGCAGCGCCGCGTTTAGCGCCCGCCGAATGCCTGCAGAGCGCGGATGCGGTCTTCAAGCGGCGGGTGGGTCGTGAACAGCTTGCCAAATTTGCTGGCACCGGTGCGAATGCCGAAGGCTGTTAGCGTGTCCGGCATGTCGCTGGGCAAACCTTGCTCAGCACGCAGGCGCTGCAGTGCGCCAATCATGTCGCTCTTGTTCGCCAGTGTTGCCCCGGCCTCGTCGGCTTTGAATTCACGCCGGCGGCTGAACCAAAACACGATTGCACTGGCCAAAATACCCAGCACCATTTCCGCGACAAAGGTGGCGATGTAGAAGCCGATGCCGTGGCCGCGTTCATTTTTTAGGATCACCCGGTCGACGGTGTGGCCGATGATGCGCGCGAAGAACATCACAAAGGTGTTCACGACGCCCTGCACCAGCGCCAGGGTCACCATGTCGCCGTTGGCGACGTGACCGACTTCGTGGGCCAACACGGCGCGAGCTTCACCCCGTGAAAACCGCTGCAACAGCCCGGTGCTGACCGCAACCAGGGCGTTGTTTTTATTCCAGCCTGTGGCGTAGGCGTTGCTGACTTGGCTGTCAAAAATACCGACCTCGGGGCGTCCGATACCGGCCTTGTCGGCCAGCTCGTGCACGGTGCTCACCAGCCACTGCTCGTCCGCGCTTTGCGGCTGCTCAATGACCCGCGTGCGGGTGCCCATCTTTGCCATGGTCTTGGACAGCAGCAGGCTGACCAGGGACCCAGCCATGCCGAAGATAAAGCAGAACACCAATAAGGCATCCAAGTTCAGGTTGCTGCCGGTCGAGTCCAAGTAGCCCTGAAAACCGAACAGCGACAGGGTAATTGATGCAATCAACACCACCGCCAAGTTTGTGAGTAGGAACAATCCAATGCGTAACATGTCTAGCCTCCGTGAGATGCTTGCAATATCGGGTGTCAGTCGCGGCATTTCAATACGCT
>CAKZQE010000144.1 GCA_937139465.1 uncultured Gammaproteobacteria bacterium | reverse complement strand
TTCGGCCGGTGCTTCGGCAGGTGCTTCGGCAGGTGCTTCGGCAGGTGCTTCGGCAGGTGCTTCGGCCGGTGCTTCGGCAGGTGCTTCGGCCGGTGCTTCGATCGAGGCTGCCAGCGGATATTCATCCTGGCGCGCCGGTCGGAAGGCTAGCAGGCGCATGGTCATCATCTCAAAACCGATGCGTTCCTCCGGGGCAAACGACAGATCCTGATAGGCCTGGGTCGCTATTTGGTAGTACAGCTGAGTTTCCTCGGGCGCCAAAAACGACGGCTTACCCAGCGTTTGTGCCACCGCCTCGGCGTGAAGGGCACGCTGCAACGACTCAATCAAACCGCCCCACTGGGGGGCCACTTCAGCCACCTGGGCGACCCAGTTCATCACGCCCGGGGCATCACCAGCAGCCACCATGCGGAGTAACGCTGGGATGGCGTCCTGACCGTGAATACCGAGCATGTCGCGCACCGGTTCCAGGGTGACGTTACCGTTGCTAAAGGCAATGGCTTGGTCGGTCAGGGTCATGGCGTCACGAATACTGCCTCGGGCGGCCTGACCGATGGCCTGCAGCGCCCCGGCATCGTGCTCGATCGCCTCCTGCGTCAACACGTTGGCCAGGTGCGAGGCAATATCGTCTGCAGGCAAATCGCGCAGACGGAACTGCAAACACCGGCTCAGCACGGTCATGGGCACGCGCTGCGGGTCGGTCGTTGCGAGCAAAAATTTAACGTGTGCGGGCGGCTCTTCCAGGGTTTTCAACAAGGCGTTAAACGAGCTTGTTGAGAGCATGTGCACTTCGTCGATCAGGTAGACCTTGAAGCGGCCTTCGCTCGGTGCGTACTGAACGTTTTCGAGAAGCTCGCGGGTGTCCTCTACCTTGGTACGGCTGGCGGCGTCGACTTCGATCAGATCAATAAACCGCCCTGCTTCGATCGATTGGCAGGTGCCACAGGTCAGACATGGCGTCGCGGTCACGCCGGTTTCACAGTTCAGACAGCGGGCAAGAATTCGGGCAATGCTGGTCTTGCCAACACCACGGGTGCCGACAAAAAGGTATGCATGATGGAGTCGATCATTGGTTAGCGCGTTGGTCAGCGCCTGGGCCACATGGTCCTGTCCGACCAACTGTTGAAAGTTACGTGGACGGTATTTCCGGGCCAATACTTGAGACAAAACACCCTCGCCTAAATTGGAGGCTCCCCCCGTCAGCCACACCCCGGCGCACTATCTACCTGCTACCGTTGCTCCCTTCCGGGCCTGGCGGGGTTTACAAGCGATAACCGCGAGGGGACCAACGGGGGTCGCCATTGACCCTTCGTGGGGGTGCGGATTGTGCTAGATCCCAGCTCCGGACGCAAGGTTGATCCACAACAATCTCAGAGCCATCGCCAGCGAAACCACGATGACCAGCGGGCGGGCTACACGCTCGGCATGGCGTTCGACCAAGATAGCGCCGATCCAGCCGCCAGCGAGCTGCCCCACCAGCAAACAGGCCACAACCGGCCAAATCACCAACACGCTTGGGGCGAACACCAGTAGCGCCGCTAGATTGCTGGCGCCGTTGCAGGCTTTAACCAGCACCGTGGCCTGGGTGATGGTCTGCTGGGTGACCAGCATCAGCAGCGCCAGCATGATCGAGCCCGTCCCCGGGCCAAAAAAACCGTCGTAGCCGCCGCCAACCGCCATGGCCAGCACCACCACAGCCGGTGGACAGGCAAAGCGCGGTAACTTCAATTTGGTGGCAAGGGCAAAGTAACCGGCGATCGCCAGCAAGACGTAGGGGATAAAACCTTCAACAAAGGAGGGATCGAGGCTTTTAAGCAGCCAGGCCCCGCTGGCACTGGCGACGAAAGCCGCCAACACCGGCAGTCGCACGTCGCGCCACACCAACAGCCCGCGGCGCCACAGCCTTAGGCTGGCCATTAAGGTACCGGCGAAGGCGGAGCACTTGTTATTGGCCAAAGCCGCGACGGCCGGTACGCCCAAAAACATTTGGCCAGGAACGGGGATCAGTCCCCCGCCCCCGGCCATAGTGTCCAGCGTGCCCGCAGCCAGGGCCAGCAGGACAAACGCCAGCGCCAGCGTGGGCGTTAATTCAGCGCCTAACAGCGCGCCGGCGGATTCAATCAGGGGAGTGTGACGCCCAAGCGACGTGCGACTTCTTCGTAGCTCTCGACTAGGTCACCCAGGTCTTGGCGGAACACGTCTTTGTCCAGTTTGCGTAGGGTTTCCGAATCCCACAGCCGGCAACCGTCAGGGCTGAACTCGTCGCCGAGGACCATGCGCCCCTCAAACAGGCCGAACTCGAGCTTGTAGTCGACCAAAATCATGCCGGCATCCAAAAACATCGGCGCAAGCACCTCATTGACCCGATGGGTCAATGACTCCATTTCCGCCAGCTGCTCGGCTGTCGCCCAGCCAAAGGTGACGCAATGGCTCTGGTTGATCATGGGGTCATGCAGCTCGTCGTTTTTGAGAAACAACTCAAACACGGGCGGCGTCAGCGTTGCGCCGTCTTCGACGCCGAGCCGGCGTACCAGCGAGCCACTGGCACGGTTTCGCACCACGCACTCCACCGGCAACATGTCCAGACGCTTAACCAGCACGTTGTTCGCATCAATGCGACGCTCAAAATGGGTTTCGATACCCGCCGCCGACAACGCCTTCATCACGTGCTCATCGACCGCACTGTTGACCAGCCCCTTGCGCGCCAGCGATGCGGTCTTGCCACCGTCGAAGGCGCTGGTGTCGTTGCGGAACTCCATGACGACAAAATTCGGATCAGCCGTTTCCCATGCCGTTTTGGCCTTTCCTTCGTACAACGCTTTGACTTTATCCATGTGCTAGCTCCGCTAAATCAATCCACGTGCAGCCATCGGTTTGGCTGGCAATTTCAAAATCGGTGTGCGGCGGCATCACGGGGCTCAAGGCCTCGTGCACCAGCTCGCCACGATTGTTCTTTTCACTGATGTGACAGGCCACCACGCGCTTCAGCCGGGGGCCGGCAATGTGACCCAGCAGTTGCGCAGACTGCTGATTACTCAGGTGCCCAAAATCGCCACCAACGCGGGCGCGCAATTTAGGCGGGTAAGGACCGTTTTCGAGCATCTGCGGATCGTAGTTGGCTTCCAGCAACACCGCGTCCAGGTCCTGAAACGCCCCGACCACATGACGACTGATGCTGCCCAGGTCGGTGCAAACGCCCAAGCGCTTGCCCTGCCACTCAAATACAAACTGGGTCGGTTCGCGGGCGTCGTGAGGCACCAGCACGGGCGTCACCTGAATGTCGCCGACGGCGAAGGCCTCGCCGTCACGGATGGGCACGAAGGGGTCGATACGCGCGCCCAGGGCAGTTCCGGCTGACGCGTACACCGGCACCTGCCAGCGTTGACTCATG
>CAKZQE010000143.1 GCA_937139465.1 uncultured Gammaproteobacteria bacterium | reverse complement strand
GATCGAACCTTGATCATGATTACGCACCGAGCGCCGCTGCTGGGTTTGGTTGACGAGCTAGCCGTGTTTGAAGGCGGCCGCCTGAAACAGGTGGGCCCGCGTAAAGCCTTGGTTAAAAGCGCATGAGTCAGGCACTACTCGTAGCGATTACCGCGTTGGTGCTTGGCCTGTTCGGTTGGGCCAGTCAATCGACGCTGGATCAGGTCATCCGCGCCGAGGCTAAGGTCGCCCCGGTTCAAGATGTGATCCAGGTCCAGAACCGCTTTGCAGGCACCCTGGTCAAGGTCTACGTGGCGCTGGGAGACCGCGTCAGCAAAGGCCAGGTGCTGTTTGAAATTGACCCAGAGGAGTCCAGTATCGATCTCGCTCAGGTGGAGTTGTCGCTGGCGCTTCAGCGGGCGCGGCTGGAAACGCTGAACGCGATGGCAGATCGCCGTGAGCCCGTCTATGCAGAAACGCTAGCCGCGGTGATTCGGCAACAGGAAGTGCGCCTGTTACATGCCCGTCGTCAAGATCTTCGCCACCGCTTGGCCGTCCTTAACCATCAGTCCAGAGCGCTTGCGGTTCGCCAGGCTGAGTCGAACACCATCACTGCCTCCGCGCGGGAGCAACTGGCGCTAACGGACCAAGAAATCGAGCTATTGGCGCCGCTAGTGACCATGGGGGCGGAGCCGAAAATCAAGCTGATTGGCCTGCGCCAGCGGCGCAGTGAGCTCGCCGAGCGTGCCGCGGTTAACCAGCTGGCCAGCGAGCGAACGCAAATCGAACTTGAAGGTCTCCGTACTCAGTCCGAACAGTTGCAGGGTGCCTTTGATTTGGAGGTCGAGCAGGAGCAAGACGGTGTCCTGCAAGAAATTGCCCGTCTAGAGAATGAGCTCGAGCGCGCCCAGCAGCGAACCGCTCGCAGTCAGATCCTAAGCCCCGTCGACGGGCTGGTGACGGACTTGCCCAATAGTGTCGCCGGCCAAATCGCCCAGGCGGGGTCGATCCTGGCGGAACTGGTTCCGTTGGATGGTTTATTTGAGGTGGAAGCGCGCGTTCGACCGGTTGATGTCGCATTGGTCAGCCCCGGCCAGCCGGCGCGGGTGAGCTTGGCGGCCTACGACTTCGCAGAATATGGCCACCTGTCAGCGACGGTGACTGAGGTGGCGCAAAACCTGACTGAGCCGCCCCAGGGTGAACCGTTCTACCGCGCCGTGTTGTCTCTGGATACACAGGCGTTTAGCAAAAGTGGAGAGGCCGTCACGCTGATCCCGGGGATGCTGGGGCAGGTCGATCTGCTAGGTGAGCCGGTGACCGTTTTGTCGTACCTAACAAACCCTGTCGTACGCGTAACCGACAGGGCGTTATCGGAGCAGTAAAGCGTCGCCGCTATGGCTTAGTCCATGGTCGCGCCGCCGACCATCACAAACTCAGTGATGTCAGGGGCGGTGGTTAGCACCAGGCGTTCGTTAGCGGTCAGCGATTGGCCAAAGGGTATCGAGTAGGTCACAAAGAAGCTGGTGCCCTCGGCGCGTTGGATCTCACCTATGTTGGAGCCTGCGACGTCCTCCCGGCGCCAGTCGTGGTAGCGAGCGCCCGCCGACACTCTATGCTCGCCGATAGCTCGTTCGGCAAAAACCGAGGTGATGGCTACCCGCTGATCGGATTTCCGCTCGTCGCGATCGTACTCGTCACCCCGCAGGTAGCTGTGGGTGATCCCAAGGCGCGTGTTTGCTTGTGCGATGTACTCCAGGCCAAGACCGAAATACTGGGCTTTGATCAGCGCGTCTTGCGCTTCCTCGGTGCCGTCAACAATGGCGCCAGCGTGTATTGCATATCCCCACTGATCAAGGTTGCGTGCGTAACCCATATTGAAACCGAAGGCTTCTTTGGTCGCGTCAGCCTCGGTTTGAGTCGCAACTACGGCAATGTAGTCGAACCCGAAGGCTACCGTTCGCTGCTCGTCCACGTCTTTCATTAACGACAGCCCAATCGTGCGATGCCCTTTTGGTGAGTCGTCTTCGATCGAGCCGGCGGCAACGCCCGCAGTCGAGTAGGCTGCAAGCTCGACATCGCCAACAAAACGGGTTTGCGTATCAATGTCGCGCGCCCAGATCCCGCGTAGGCTCGGACGGGTCCACTTGTTGGCTTCGCTGCTTGAAATGAAGTCGTCGTCGTTGCGTTTCAGGGTTACGCGCTCGACGCCCAGAATAATCTCGCCGCGATCGGTGTCCGGGGCAGCGACTGCCATGGGGCAGATGGCTAGGCTCAAGGTCGCCGTCAGGGCGATTTGACTGGTGCGTCGGTTTGTCATGTTCACGAGTTCCATTGTGGGGTTACAGGGTGGGGCAGATTTGCACGCAAAAATATAAAAAAAATGCCGGACGATAACAAAAGGATACCCGAGTGCCTTG
>CAKZQE010000142.1 GCA_937139465.1 uncultured Gammaproteobacteria bacterium | reverse complement strand
AAACTGGCTCGGGAAGCGGGCGCCAGTGTCCTGGCGTTGACCGTTGATGGCTCGCCCCTGTCCGAGGTCGCCAGTCTGACCTTGTCGGTGGAGCCGCCCGAGAACACCGACATTTATTTGCCGATGGTGTCGCGTTTGGTTCAGCTTGCGTTGCTGGACGTCTTGGCCACCGGTGTCATTTTGAAGCGTGGTCCTGAGTTTGCGGAACACCTGCTGAAGGTGAAAAACGCCATCCGTGATACGCGCTTGAGTGACCCCCAATGAAGCCATGGAAAGTCGCCGCACTGTCGGCTTTGATGCTGATGTGCATTATGACCTGGCCCTTCGTGCGACCCTTGATTCAGTCCGAACCCGCGGTGACGGCCACGGCGATGGGGGGTGACTTCGTGTTGACGCGCCAAGACAACCGTGAGGTGGCCCTGTCATCGCTGGTGGGGCAGGGCGCATGGTTAACCTTCATGCACGCGGGCTGTGGCAATCCCTGCGAGGCTGAGCTGAGCCACCTAGCCAGCCAATCGGATGCGCCAATTGTTGTCGTCAGTTTGGACCCCAGTGACACCCCGGAAGCGATGTCGCAGTGGCTTGGGCAACGACCGCAGCTGGTTGGCCTGACCGGTTCGGCCGAGGACATCAAATCGATCGCAGCTCGTTACCGTCTGCCCGTTGAATTCGCAGACGGCACGCCAAGCTACCCGCTGCGATGGTATCAGTTGGGCGCTCGGGCCGAGCTAATCAAGCTGTGGCCGGCCGGATTGGTACTCGACTAAGGCCGGGTCCCAGACTCAACCAAAGGCTAATCGGGGTTTGCGACCCAAACCCCTATGCTCTGTCCCCATAAAAGCCATCTGGAGCGGTGCTCTGCATCGACCCCGGTGTCCCTGCGTTAGTAATTCAAAGGAAGACAGTAGATGAGTGATCAAAAGGTTTACCCGGTTTCGGCTGAATGGGCCGCCTCTGCTTGGGCTGATGAGGCCAAGTACAACGAAATGTACGCTGAGTCCGTTAACAACCCCGACGCGTTTTGGGGTGAGCAGGCGCGCGCAAGCATCGACTGGATCAAGCCCTTCACTCAGGTCAAAAACACCTCCTTCGCTCCGGGCAACGTCAGTGTCAAATGGTTTGAAGATGGCACGCTGAACGTGGCAGCTAACTGCTTGGACCGTCACTTGGCCGAGCGTGGCGATCAGACCGCAATCATTTGGGAAGGCGATGATCCGAACGCTGACGAGCACATCACCTACCGCGACCTGTACGAGCGCGTCGGTAAGTTCGCAAACGCACTGAAAGCACAGGGCGTTAAGAAAGGCGACGTCGCTACCATCTACATGCCGATGATCCCGGAAGCCGCGGTTGCGATGTTGGCCTGTGCCCGCATCGGTGCGGTTCACTCAATCGTGTTTGGTGGATTCAGCCCGGACGCCCTGGGTGTTCGTGTCGAAGAGTCAGGCTCAAGCATTATCATCACGGCCGATGAAGGGCGCCGAGGTGGCCGTCGTGTTCCCCTAAAGAAAAACGTCGATGCCGCCATCGCCGGCATGGACAACGGCGCCTTGGTGAAAAGCGTTGTCGTGGTCAAGTGCACCGGCGGCGACGTTGCTTGGGACACCGATCGTGATCACTGGTACCACGAGCTGGTGGCGGATCAATCAGTCGATTGCCCGGCCGAAGAAATGGGCGCGGAAGACCCGCTGTTCATCCTGTACACCTCAGGCTCTACCGGTAAGCCCAAGGGCCTTGAGCACACCACGGGTGGCTACATTGTTTACGCGTCGATGACGCACAAGTACGTGTTCGACTACAAAGACGGCGACGTCTATTGGTGTACTGCTGACGTCGGCTGGGTCACAGGCCACAGCTACATCGTATACGGCCCATTGGCCAACGGCGGCACCACGCTGATGTTCGAAGGCGTCCCGACCTACCCCGATGCCAGCCGTTTTGGCCGCGTCATCGAAAAGCACAAGGTCAATCAGTTCTACACTGCGCCCACGGCGATTCGCGCGCTGATGCAAAAAGGCGACGACGTACTGGGTGACTCGGATCTGTCGTCACTGAAACTGTTGGGCAGTGTCGGTGAACCGATCAACCCCGAAGCCTGGAACTGGTACAACGACGTTATCGGTAAGGGTGAATGCCCCATCGTTGACACCTGGTGGCAGACTGAAACCGGCGGCATCATGATCGTGCCGCTGCCTGGCGCGACCGCCGCTAAGCCTGGCAGTGCAACCCGTCCGTTCTTTGGTGTCCAGCCGGCCTTGGTGGACAACGAAGGGAACCTGATCGAAGGCGCTGCTGACGGCAACTTGGTTATTTTGGATGCCTGGCCTGCGATCGCTCGTAGCTGCTGGGGTGACCCCAAGCGCTACGAAGAAACCTACTTCAGCACCTTTAAAGGCATGTACTTTACCGGTGACGGCGCGCGTCGTGACGAAGATGGTTACTACTGGATCACCGGCCGCGTGGACGACGTCATCAACGTGTCTGGGCACCGCATGGGCACCGCCGAAGTCGAGTCTAGCCTGGTGGCTCACGAAGCGGTGGCCGAGGCCGCTGTGGTGGGTTACCCCCACGCCATCAAGGGCCAGGGCATCTACGTTTACGTCACCTTGCAAGAAGGCATCGAGGCCACCGACGAGTTGCGCACGGAACTGGTCAAACACGTCCGTAGCGACATCGGGCCGATCGCTTCACCGGACCTGATTCAGTGGGCGCCGGGGCTGCCGAAAACCCGCTCTGGCAAGATCATGCGCCGCATCCTGCGCAAGATCGCCGCGAACGAGCACGATCAACTGGGCGACACGTCGACACTGGCCGATCCGGCGGTGGTTGACGACCTAGTAGCGAACCGCATGAACCGATAGTATCGGGGAATCCCGAGCCCGCCTGAGTTTTGCTCCGGCGGGCTTTTTGGTTTTAGGACGACTGAATCTCCGAGGGTTAGGATGACAACAAAAATTATTGTGGCGGACGACCACCCACTGTTTCGAGCGGCCTTAACCGGTGCGCTGGCGTTTCTGGATAATGCTGAAATCATCGAAGCGGCCAGTATGGGCGAAGTGCAAAGCCGGCTGGCGGAGCACAACGATGCCGACTTGGTGCTGCTGGATTTGAACATGCCCGGCGCTAATGGGTTTTCGGGTCTGGCCTTTTTGCGCGGTCAGATGCCCGAGCTTCCCGTGGTCGTGGTCAGTGGTGCCGAAGACGGTAGCACCATCAACAAATGCATGGACTTGGGCGCCAGTGGCTTTATTCCCAAAAGTGCGCCGCTGGATGTGTTGTCGACCGCCGTCAAACAGGTCTTGGACGGCGAAGAATATTTGCCGGAAGGGGTCGACCTGAGTGCCGCGTCGTTCAGTGACGAGGAAGCCCGCTTGGCCGCCGCCATTAGTTCGCTAACGCCGCAGCAGTTCCGGGTTATGTCGATGTTGACGCAGGGGCTGTTGAACAAGCAAATCGCATACGATCTGGACGTCAGTGAAGCCACGATTAAGGCCCACGTGACGGCTATTTTGCGCAAGCTGGGGGTTAACTCGCGGACGCAGGCGGTGATCGTG
>CAKZQE010000141.1 GCA_937139465.1 uncultured Gammaproteobacteria bacterium | reverse complement strand
ACCCACGATCAAGCCGCGCCCGTAGTCTTGAATGGCGCCGGCGAAAATTTCGGAAGCGGAGGCGCTCGAGCGGTCCACCAGCACCACCAAGGGGCCGGAGTACTGAACGCGTGGGTCCTGGTCGGCCAGCACGCTCTGACGGCGTCCGGTGCCGCGAATCTGAACAACCGGGCCCGAGCGGATAAACAAGCCGGTTAGGCTGTTGGCCTCCTGAAGCGCGCCGCCGCCATTGCCGCGCAGGTCAATAATCAGCGACTCGATGCCTTCGGCCTGCAAGTCCTCAAGGATCTTGGCGACATCTTTGGTGGTTGAGCGGTAGTCGGGGTCACCGGACTGACGCGCGGCGAAGTCGGTGTAAAAGGTCGGTACATCGATGACGCCGACTTTGCTGGTGCGGCCGTCGAGTTCCAATTCAAGCACTTGGGACTGAGCGCTTTGGTCTTCCAGTTGCACGCGGTCACGGACAATGTCGATAAAGCGTGAGGGGCTGCCGACAGGCGCGCCGCCGGGTATGACTTCCAACCGCACGGTGGTGCCCTTGGGACCACGAATCAGTTGCACCACCTCGTCCAACCGCCAGCCGATCACGTCCATGATTTCTTCGCCGTCCTGGCCGACACCGACAATGCTGTCAGCGGCTTTGAGCTCACCGCCTTTTTCTGCGGGGCCACCGGGTATCAGGTTGACGACCTTGGTCAGTTCATCCTCCGCTTGCAGGACCGCCCCAATGCCCTCTAGCTGCAGGCTCATGTTGATGTCGAAGTTTTCTGACTCTCGGGGGCCATAAAAGGTGGTGTGGGGGTCGAACAACAGGGTGTATGCGTTCAGGTAAGCGGTTACAACGTCCATGGAGCGAGTGCGCTCCAGTCGGTTGAGCTGGGCTTTGAAACGGCGCTCGAGGGTCGCGGTGGCAGCCTCGATGTCTTGGCCGGCGCTGAGTAAGTTCAGTAATTGGTTTTTGGTCTGCAGCCGCCATAGCTGATTCAGTCCAGCGTCGTCCGCGGCAAACTGACGTTTTTCCGCATCCAGTTGCAGGGTGTCGCTGCTGGCAAAGTCCATCAGGTCGGCTTCGGTCAACAAGTCCAGGTACCGGTTGATGCGCTGATTGGCGCGTTCCAGGTAGCGGTTGTAGATGTCAAAGGCTGCGGTTTGCTGACCGGATTCGAGTTGGTCATCCATCAGCCGGCGCCAGCGCTCCAGGCGCTTCAGGTCGGACTGGGTGAAATGCGACTTGGTCGGATCCAGGCCATCGATGTAGGCGTCAAACACGTCCGAGCTGAGGCGGTCGTTGATGTCCAGCTGAACGAAGTGACGTCGCTTGGTGATCTTGACCACGGCCTCGATCAGGTCTGCGTTGTCGACCTGCGGCTCCAGAACCAGCGCATGCGCAGGAAACTGGGCCAAGAGGAGGGCAATTAGGGCGGCGGCAAGGTGTCGCATAGGGTGTCCTGGACAGGGATGAATTCGGTTAGAGTACGGGCGTTATTGTTCAGTTCCGCCTTTGATACTAGGTCGGACCTTTGCCGGAGTAAAATTCAATCGTGATCGACGACGTCTCACCGTTAGCTTTCAATCAAGGTTTACTTGAATTCATTGATGCATCGCCCACCCCATGGCACGCGGTTGATAACCTCGTGTTGGCGCTTGAAAACGCGGGATTTGAATCCGTGCTGGCAACGGACGAACCGGGGCCGGGGCGTGCGGTTTATGTGCGCCAAGGCGGCGCCGTGGTGGCCGCGATTACGCCCATGAACGCCGACGCCGGTTGGCGCATGGTGGGCGCCCACACCGACAGCCCGAACCTGCGATTTAAACCCAATGCGCTTTACCTCCAGGACGGCTACCTGATGGCATCGGTCGAGACCTATGGCGGCGTGCTGATGAACCCGTGGTTTGATCGTGAACTGGGGCTGGCCGGCCGCGCAGTGGTGATGACGGCGCAGGGCGAGCGCGCCACGCGGCTTTTTGATTCCGCCGGCGCAGTGGCCATGGTGCCGTCTCTGGCGATTCATTTGGATCGAGAGGCCAACAAAGAGCGCACCATCAATGCCGAGCAACACCTGAACCTGTTGTTGGGCCAGGCCAGCGAGTTGCCGAGTCTGACGGAGCTGCTGATGCCCTGGGGGCTGCGTGACGGCGATCGCGTATTGGCGGCCGATGTCTGTGCTTACCCGCTGCAGCCGTCCGATACTGCGGGCCTGAACGGCGAGTGGATTCTGGCGCCGCGGCTGGATAATTTGCTCAGTTGCTTCGCCGGCCTGCAAGCCCTGACCACGGCCGCGGGCGCGCCGGGGGACGCCGGCATGCTGTTGGTTTGCAACGATCACGAGGAAATTGGTAGCCAGTCCACCGTCGGTGCCGATGGCCCCTTGTTGGCCAAGTGTCTGGCCCACTGGGGCGGAGACTGGGCGCAGGTGGTCGATGCGTCGATGATGGTGTCGGCGGACAACGCCCATGGCTTGCACCCGAACTACCTCGACAAGCACAGTCGCAACCAGCAGGTGGTGCTCAATGGCGGGCCTGTTCTGAAGGTCAACGCCAACCAACGTTACGCCAGCGAGCCCGAGAGCCTGGCCTGTTTGCTGGCCTTGGGCGAGTCGCTGGACATTCCGCTGCAGCAGTTTGCGAACCGTGCCGACCTGGGCTGTGGCAGCACTATCGGTCCTATCACAGCGAGCAAATTGGGCGTGCGCACGGTGGATATCGGTGCGCCGACCTTTGCCATGCACTCGACCCGGGAAACAGCAGGGCATCGCGATCCCCAGTGGTTGGCGCAACTGTTGTGCGGTTTCTATCGATTGGATGACTTAGGGCAAATTGACACCCTCTAAAACTGTTAACTAGCGCGCGGGAAGCTCGCCGTGACGTGGCTAGGCTCAGGGTCTAGTCTCGGAGAGCTTTCATGCGCGTATTACTCAGATCCCATTGCCAAGATTCCCTGCACGCCATTGCTGGTTTACTGACCCCGTTGGGGTGCGAGTGGACCTTGGATGCGGACGCCGACGCCGACTGGATGATGGTGGATGCCGAGGACCCGCGTGCAGCGGAGCGCTGGATTGGTGCCTTTCGCCGCGAGCAGCCCTACGCGCGGCCAGTGGTGGCCTGGGTCGAATCCTCCCAGCCGAGGCTGGCCCGGGAGATGCTCGCCCTCGGTGCCGATATTCTGATGTGCGCGGACTCCTCGCCGTCGCTGCTGCAGATCCAACTACTGGCGATGGACCGCATGAGCAATGCCATGCGCGGGCTGTATGACGCCGGGCGCGACCTACAGCATTTTGTCATGCTCGATACGGATTCTGGTTTGCTCAATCATCATGGCTTTCGAGCGGCCCTGTATAAATTGCACGCCCAAGCGCGCCGTGACCGCACCCCATTGTCGATGATTTTGGTTGAGTCCTACCGCGAGCACCCCTTGCCGTCGGCGGAAATGGTCGACTGCGTGTGCCGGCCGGGCGACGAGATGGGGCGCCTGGCCGAGCGTTTGTATGGGGTCTTGCTGCCCGGTGCTGTCGACAGTGGGGCTTCGGTCGTGGCTCGGCGGTTGCTGGCACTGGATGGCTGGGCTAAGCGAGTCGCCGTGGCGACATGCCAAGCGGATCACCCGGTCAGCGCCTCTGAACTAATGGACATTGGATTAGAGGCCATGGCACTGGGCCGGCGCCGGGACGAGCGCCTGATTCGGGTGGATGGCCGTAGTTTGATCGCCTGACCTTGCGGATGCCGGGTGGTGTCCCAATGATGGGGGTAGTTAACTAAGGACCCCACATGAGCCATTTGCCTGCTGATCATCCGCCCGTTGTCCAACG
>CAKZQE010000140.1 GCA_937139465.1 uncultured Gammaproteobacteria bacterium | reverse complement strand
GGGCAATTGCAGAATGCGCTGATGCAATGCCGCATCGGCGATTGGCCGGTATTCAGCACAGGGCTCAACGCTATCTTCCGCCACCAATGTCAACGAGCCTGCTGACTCACGGGCGTAGTAGGCCAGCAACCCCCACGCATCAGCAGCATCGATCGCCGCGGACTTGGCGATCAGCACACGCTGGTGCTCTTCGGGCAGCAAATTATCGAAAAACCATTGCACCGGTCGCGCGGTACTGCCGTCAACAATGGGATCAGCCTGACGCGGTAGCGCCGGGGACAGGTCAAACGAATCCGGGCGATGACACCAGCCGGGGTCGTAGCTAAACGACCAGACCCCGTTTTGATCCAACAGCATCCCCACTTTGTTGGCATCAATAAACGCATTAAGGCGTCTCATTCAGGTGGCCAGGCAATGTCGTCGGGCGTATCCACTTCTAGCTCGATACCTAACCCTTGAAGCACGCTAAACAGTTTCCCCCATTGCACGGAATCCGATCCACGCTCGACTTTTCCAAGAAAGTTTTCGCTAACACCGGCACCACTGGCGGATAGATCCTGACGCAGTCCCTGGCGCTTGCGCGTTGCACGGATCACAGCGCCCAATTGTTCAGGCGAGTTAATTGCTACTTTCATGCAACAATCCTCATGGTTGTAAGGATTATGGTGGCAACGCCTGAGATCTGCAAATAATCCTCACGATCGAAAGGATTGTGCCAACATCGGCGCGCGGTCGACCAAAATCCGCACAATCATAGGGATTTTCAGCCCACACCCGCGTACATACCCCTGCAGGCGAAGCTGACCTACCCTGACCGCATGAACTCACCCATCCTTCAGCGCCCTGCCATTGCCTTTACCCATCGCCTGGCGACCAAGTTGCGCGATGACAATACGACCCTGATCGCAGCCGGTGTCGCCTTTTACGGCCTAATCGCTATTTTTCCGTCGCTGCTGGGCCTGGTCTCACTGTTCGGCTTTTTCCTGGACCCGGCGCAACTGCAAAGCCACCTGACTGAGTTTGCTGACGTTATGCCCGCCGACGCCTATCGGTTGATCGAAGCGGAACTGACGCGCCTGGCAAGCCAAGGACGCTCGCAGCTGGGCACGACCACATTGCTGAGTCTGGCCGTGGCGTTATGGGGCGCTGGCAAGGGCGTTCGGGCCATGATGGCGGCACTCAACGTCGCCTATGAGGAAGACGAGAGCCGCGGCTTTTTGCAGTTGCACCTGGTGTCCCTGGGGCTGACGCTGATGGGACTGGTCATGGCGGTGGTGATGCTGATTACGCTGGTCATGATCCCCGTCGTTTTTAAGTTCCTGGACTGGATTCCCTGGCTTGAGGGGCTGGTAAAACTGTTGCGCTGGCCAATCATCGCGGGCTTTTTGTTTCTGGCCCTGTCCGGGCTGTATCGCTTTGGGGCATCGCGGACACTTCGGCCTCAGGCACTGTGGCCTGACTGGGGCGCACTGACGGCGATCGTGCTGTGGCTACTGGGCAGTGTTGGCCTGAGCTTTTACGTGGCTGAGATCGCCGGCTACAGCGCCACCTACCAGGGGCTTAGCGCAGTGATTGTGCTGATGATGTGGCTGTGGATGAGCTCGCTGGTGGTGCTGGTGGGGGCGTCGGTTAACGCCCAGATCAGCCCACGCTAAAGGCCAGCACCTGTGAGATATGCGTCATTGGACGCCCGGACTGTTCGTGCCAGGTGTTAAACGCATCCTGCACTTTGTTAAGGTCGCGCTGACTGGCGGCGGGTTTATCAATCACGCCCTCGCGAATCAGCGCGTTGTTCACATCCCGCGTCAGCACAAAGGCTGACTTGCCAACACGGCGCAGCGCATGACACCCGGACATGCCACCGAGGCGCGCGCCTTGCTTTTTCAGCACCTTCATCAAACCCACTTGGTCCGTTTCCGGCCAGTTAACCAGGGCGCGGCCACGATCCCCATGCTCGCTTTTTAGCTCGCGGATAAAGATCGCGTTGTCGCGAACCGCCTTGATCGAGATGTGGTTGCGAATGATCCGGGTATCCCGGGCCAGGGCTTCCAGCTCGTCCGGGCCGAGCATGGCGCAGTGCATGGTGTCGAAGTCGTGGAACACGCGTTCGTGGTCAGGCCACTTTTTCCTGACGACGTCCCAGCTAAAGCCAGCACGGAAGACGCAGTGGCTAAAGGCGCTCAGCCAGCGGTCATCAGTGACCTCGGCCAGCTCGGCCGGGGTCTTGACGTCGTACAGCACCGCCTCGAGGAAGGTGTCACCGCCAAAGCGATCGCTCACCATGCCCCACAATTCGACAAACGGACGCATTTATAGGCTCCAGATGCAGCCTTGCAGCGGTCCGAGCTCGGTTTCGCTCTGGCTCAGGAAGGACTCGCGCACCAAGGTCGCGCCCGCCGGCGGGTTCAGCGCCATCGGCTCGCGGCCAAAGTTCAGCGCTACCCACAGTCGCTGCTCGCCGCTGTCGCGCACAAAGATCACCGCGTCATCGGGGCCCTCGACGACCTCGATGCTGCCCGTCATCAGCGCCGGCTGATGCTTGCGCCAGCCAATCAAGGCACGGGTTTTGTTCAGCGTGCTGTCCGGCGCCGCCTGGGTGTCAACGGCCAGCGCCGCGTGCTCCGGCTTGACCGGCAGCCAGGGCGTGCCGGACCCGAAGCCCGCATTGTCCGCCGCCGACTCCCAGACCATGGGCGTACGGCAACCATCACGGCCGACATGGTTGGGGTACATCATGATGTCGTAGGGGTCGACCAGCTCGTCTTTGGTCAGCTCAGGCTGCGGCAGACCGAGCTCCTCGCCCTGGTATAGGCTGACGCTGCCACGCATGGTCATCAGCAACAGATTAAACAGGTTAGCCCGGCTGACCTCGTCGCCGCCAAAGCCCGCCCAGCGCGACACGACGCGTTTAAAGTCGTGATTCGACAGCGCCCAGCACGCCCAACCACTGCCAATCATTGACTCCATACGCGTGATCGTGGCGCGTATGTGGGCCGCCGAGGTCAGGTCATTCAAAAAGTCGAAGCTGTAGGTCATGTGCAGGCGATCGTCACCCTGGGTGTACTCGACCGCGGTGTTGGGGTTGTCCGATCCGACTTCGCCGACCGTCGTGGTGACGCCAAACTCGTCCATCAACGACCGAAT
>CAKZQE010000139.1 GCA_937139465.1 uncultured Gammaproteobacteria bacterium | reverse complement strand
ACTGTCGACCGCAATGAGGCCACCATGAACCCGAGCAATACGTTCGCAAGCGGCCAAGCCGAGCCCGGTGCCTTGAACACCTGAGCTGTTTTTTAGGCGCTCAAAGGGTTTAAAAATCTGGCTGTGATGCTCCGGGTCAATGCCAATACCGTTGTCACTGACAAATATGACATGCCGCCCGTTTGTGTCCGGTGTTGAACGAATTGAAATGACGGGGTCCTTGCCGTGATTGGTGTATTTGATGCCATTGGCGTTCCTGACCGCCATGCCACGGCAGCGAACCCAGACGGTGTGCCCAAGGCGATGGCGAAACCTAACGATTTGTTCATAGGGGACCGATGCGTCGGCGTAGTGGCGCTCAAGGTTATCCATCACCTTAGGCAAGTCGTCGTCGAAAATAACCTCGAGGAAAGCCTGTGGTGAGTGCTCACGTGTAGCGGGATCGTAGCCCAGGCATTCCCAGTACTCCGGGCTCAGGTACAGGTGCTCGGGCTGTTCCAAATCCCAAAACCAAACACCGTCAAGCGACGCGCGCTGGACAAAGTGCCACAGCGACTCGTCGTCGGTGGCTAATGTGTCGAGCTCACGTTGCAAATAGTGGCTCTGTGGTTGATGCGCTCGGGTACCCGGCATGGACATGTGTCTACCCCATGATTTTCTAAAGGGTAGTTGATAAAGGCGGGCAAAATTGCGACCCGGTCTGGATTATGTTGCATTCCCCGGGTGCCCCTTGCCTTCGCCCGCCGGTTAACCGGTTTGCAACAAGATCTGCTTCCACACGGCCGTTTCATCAATCAGCGTGAATTCACGGCGTAGCCCCCAGGGCCCGAACTCGGCATGGGTAATGCCCATGATGAAAATATCCGCACCGGTGGGTGTGCCAAAGGCGCCCCACCCTTCGTGTTTGCCATGCAGGCTCCAGCGGACTGCGGCCCGCGGCGGCAGATCGTTGCCCTCCATGCCGATCTGGTGATGGACGGTAAAGGCCGCGTTCGGCAAGGCCGCGCGCAGCCCGAGCCAGAACTGGTCCGCCGCTTCGCGTCCCATGGCGTCCAGCCCGCTTGGGTATGACAGCTGGCAGGCACGGTCGTAGGTGGTGCCGATCGCCGCGAAGTTTCCGGCCATCAACTCCGTTAGTAGCCCCGCCAAGGCGTGTCCGCGGGGATGGTCGTTGCCACGGCCGTTGTATGGACCCTGTACGTCGTTGCTCGGTGTGTACGGCTGGACGCAGTGTTCCGCCCCGCCTTCTTTGGCAATCAGCTCGGCGGCAAAGGATTTCGGGTCCATCCCAAGCTGGCGAACAATGGCGCCCTGATCGCGGACTAGCCATTCGTCATTGACCTGGTCATTTTGGCAGTGGCAGTCGGCCAAAATTCGATACTGAATTTTCTTACCCGTTGGTTGCCCATAGACACCCGGGTGCGAATGGGTCGCAGTGCTTGTCAGGCGGTGGCTGCTCAAAAAGCCATCGGGTGCGTCGCACCAGATAACATCTTCGCCCAACAACTGACGGTCAGGCAGCTCTGACAAAGTAGCCATGGTGGCGCCGATGATGCCGGTGTTGCCGACGACCACGCTGGCGGGTGAGCGCACAACAATATCGGGCGCGTAATAGTGCGTGAGTGAACCGATTTCGCGGTCCTCCCATATTGTTTTGGTAATCCCAAGGATGTAGTCCTCGGGCGACGTCCATTTAGGGTCAAATCCTTTCACGCTGCTTCCTTAGTAACTGACCCAGATAAATTACCGGCTCAGGGGTGTTTTGTCCTTGCCCAATACCGACAGCAACGTCGCCGACGCTCGGTTAGCTGCCGAGGCGGCGTTGGCTTTGACGGCGGATCTTGTCATCGGTGAGGCCCTGAACTAGTGTGCGCGCCATGGCTATGATTACCCTGCGCGATGTGCGCCTCTCCTTTGGTGGCCCGTTGATTTTTGACGGTGCTGATTTTCGACTTCAACCCGGCGAAAAAGTCGGCATCGTTGGGCGCAATGGCGAGGGGAAATCCACGCTATTTGGATTGCTCAAAGGCCAGCTTAAGCACGACAGCGGCAGCGTAGAGCGCCAACAAGGCCTGCGCGTTGCGGCATTGATTCAGGAAGTTCCTCAGGGCACCTCGGGCAGCGTCGCCCAGGTGGTCGCCCAAGGGCTCGGTACGCTGGGGGACTGCGTGTCCCGCTACCATGCTGCGCTGGAGCGCGTGAACCATGACCTGTCCGATGCGGCGATGAATGAGCTGGCCAACGCTCAGGCCGATATGGATGCCCAGGACGCCTGGTCAGTCGAGAACCGCGTTGAACGTGTGTTGTCGCGGTTGCGTCTGGACGGTGAAATGGAATTTTCCGCGTTGTCCGGCGGGATGAAACGGCGGGTCTTGCTGGCGCAAGCTCTGGTGGCCGAACCAGACGTGCTGCTGCTGGATGAGCCCACTAACCACTTGGATATTGAGGCGGTCGAATGGCTCGAGACCTTTTTAAAGGATTTCGCGGGCACCCTGTTACTGATCACCCACGACCGGGCATTTTTGCAGGCGGTGGCTACCCGCATCGTCGAGTTGGATCGCGGCAAGTTCCACAGCTATGACTGCGACTATCAAACCTTTTTGGAACGCCGGGCCGCTCGCCTAGAGGTCGAGGCCGAACACAATGCCCAGTTCGACAAAAAGCTGGCTCAAGAAGAAGTGTGGATTCGCCAGGGAATCAAAGCCCGCCGTACGCGTAACGAAGGTCGTGTCCGTGCCCTGCAAGCCCTGCGCAAGGAACGTTCGGCGCGGCGCGAGCAACAAGGCACCGTGCGCCTGGCGCTGGATCAAGGTCAGAAATCAGGCAAACAGGTCGTCGAGGCTAAGGGCCTTAAATTTGGATTCCCCGATCGCATGCTGTTTGACGATGTCAACTTAGACGTTGTGCGCGGCGACAAGATCGGCATCCTCGGTCCCAACGGCGCGGGCAAAAGCACCCTACTACGGATCTTGTTGGGGCAGCTTGAACCCCAGGCAGGCACGGTTGAGATGGGCACACGGCTCGACGTCGCTTACTTCGATCAAATGCGCGGTCAGCTGGATGAGTCAATGAGTGCGCTGGACAACGTCTCCGGTGGCAGTGACACCGTCACCATCAACGGCCGGCAGCAGCACATCATGGGGTACATGCAGGATTTCCTGTTTTCGCCAGCTCGGGCCCGGGCACCTATCAGTGCCTTATCCGGTGGCGAGCGTAACCGTTTGTTATTGGCTAAGTTGTTCACCAAGCCAGCCAACCTGCTGGTGATGGATGAGCCGACCAATGACCTGGACGCGGAAACCCTCGAGTTGCTTGAGTCCCTACTGGTGGATTACGCAGGCACCCTATTTCTGGTCAGCCACGACCGAACCTTTATTAACAACGTAGTGACCCACTGCTGGGCGTTCGAAGGTGGCACGGTCAACGAATACATCGGTGGCTACGATGATTGGGTGCGTCAGCGCCCCGATTTGAGTGCACCCGCGCCTGCCCGCGCCGCTGAAAAACGTCCAGAGGCCCCGGCGCCGGTTAAGAAAGCCGCCAAGTTGTCCTTCAAAGAAAAGCAGGCCCTGGAGGCGCTGCCTGGACAAATTGAGGCTGCGGAAGCGGCGATTGAGGCCTTGCAGGCAAAACTGGCGGACCCAGCGCTTTATCAGCAAGGGGCGCAAGCCATCGCCGAACTGCAATCCGAGTTGAAGGTCAAAGAAGACGCGCTGGCAGCCGATTATGCCCAGTGGGAAGCCCTTGAAACGAAGCGTGATGGCTAACCACTACCCAGGCATCCGATACGGCGCCCTGGCGGTGCTGCCGTTTTGCATTACTGTCGTGCCTTTTGGCATTGCCTGGGCCGTGGCAGCGCAAGCGGCGGGTTTCCCAGACTGGATGACCATGGCGATGTCGGTGTTTGTGTTCGCCGGTGCCAGTCAATTTGCGGCGATGGAATTGATTGGCGCGCAGGGCTCGCTGTTGGCGATCGCCCTGCTGACCTTTGCGGTTAACGCCCGTCATGTCTTGATGGGCACAACGCTCTACCCTGATTTGCGCCACCGGAGTTTTGCTCGCCAGTGTGCGATGGTGCCGACCCTTACGGATGCCAACTATGCCCTGATGCAAACCGAGCCCAGCCTGACCAGGCGTATCGGTCTGTTGATGGCCGGCGGGTGGATGATTTGGTTAGCCTGGGTCCTGGGGACCATGATCGGCTTGCTGTTTGGCGGTGTGCTGGGTGACACCAATCGTTTTGGGTTTGATGCCGTCATGCCGATCTTTTTCTTGGTTGTGCTGGTGGCAGCCTACAAGGGCCGGCCGTCGCTACTGCCATGGACGAGCGCAGCCTTGGTCGCCGTCGCCTGGCATCAGGCCTTAGGTGGCTACTGGCACGTCTTGGTGGGAGCGGTCGTCGGGGGCGCGGTCAACGCATGGCAGGGAGCGAGGGTTGACCGTGACGCCTGAGTACCTGCTGGCTGTGCTGGCCGTGATGACCGCAGTGACCTATGCGACGCGAGTGAGCGGCCTTGCCGCCATGCGCTTTGTGCCGCTGACCCCCATGGTGCGCGACTTCCTTAGCGGCATGGCGAATACCGTGCTGGTGGCGCTGGTGGTTCCCGTCATGATTGGTGGGGATTGGCCCGTGCGGCTGGGAGGCGCCGTGGCCATCGCGGTGATGGTGGCCACGCGCAATAACCTCGCCAGTATCGTCGCAGGTGTCGCGACCGTTGCCATGATCCGAGGGGTGGTTTAGTCCACGGCCTCGACGATAGCGGCGACGCCCATGCCACCGGCGGTGCACACACTAATCAGTGCTCGCCCGCCGGAACCTGATGACAGCAATTTGGCCGCTGTCCCCAGCACCCGGGCGCCGGTTGCTGCAAAGGGATGCCCCAGCGCCAACGACGATCCCGTAACGTTCATCTTCGCTTGATCGATCGCGCCAAGCGCCCCGTCTGCGCCCATCTCGCGACAATAGTCGTCGCTTTCCCACGCTTTCAAGGTGCACAAAACCTGGGCGGCAAAGGCCTCATGAATTTCATAGTAATCAAAGTCCTGCAGACTAAGATTAGCGCGTTTTAGTAGGTTGGCTACGGCCTGAGTGGGGGCCATCAGTAAGCCGTCGCCGCCGGCAAAATCGTTGGCTGCGGTCTGGCCCATGGATAGCTTTGCCAGGATCGGCAAGCCCCGTGCTTCGGCCCATTCGCGTGTCGCAAGCAACACCGCACTGGCGCCATCAGTCAGCGCCGTCGAGTTGGCCGCGGTCAGGGTGCCGCCCTTGCGGTCAAAGGCAGGCCGCAGATCGGCCAGTGCCGACGCCTTGGTATCCGCCCGCAGGTTATTGTCGCGCAGGACACCGTTACATGGGGTAATCAGGTCATCAAAAAATCCGTCCCGGTAGGCCTGTGCGGCGTTGTGATGGCTGCGCGCAGCGAGCTCGTCCTGTTCGGACCGGGGGATGTTCCATGCCTTGGCCATCAACTCGCAGTGTTGGCCCATGCTAAGGCCGGTGCGCGGCTCGCCCGTCGATGGCGGAATCGGGGCCAACTCACCCAATGACAAACCCTTAAAGGCTTTGGCCTTGGCACCCAGGGTCTTGGCCTTTGACGCAGCCACCAAGCGTTTCGCGAGCTTTCGCGAGGTGGTCAGCGGCGCATCGGAAATGGTGTCGGTGCCGGCGGCTATGGCGCTGTCGATCTCGCCGGTCGCGATCTTGGCGGCCAACATCAATGCGCCCTGAAGGCTGGTGCCGCATGCCATCTGCATGGTGGTCGCAGGGGTTTGCGGGGCCAAGTCGGTATTCAGGACAGCCTCGCGCGCCAGGTTCCAATCAGCGCTGTGAACGACCACCGCGCCGGCTGTGACCTCGCCTATCTGCACACCCTTCAGGTTGGCTTTGGTTACCAACCCCTTCATGGCAGCGGTCAGTAGGTCCAGGTTAGTCAGGTCCGCATAGCCGGTGTAGGCCCGGCAAAACGGGGTCCGGGTGCTTGCGACCACATAGACGTCTCGTAGCGCGCTCATTAAATTAGCTCCAGTTGTCGTGCATTCATCGGGCCGCCCAAAAATGGAGCGAACCCCGTACCCATAATGACGCCGACATCGAGCCCATCAGCGCTGTCAACGATACCGTCGGCAAGGCAGCGTTCGCATTCGTCGACCAGGGGTTTCAGAAGGGCTTGGCCAAGCTCGGTATCGCCTGTGGGCAAGACGCGTTGCGGCTTGCCCGCTTGCCATGTGTAGTAGCCCTGCCCTGATTTTGCGCCCAGATTACCGGCGGCAATGTGTTGGCGTAGACGCCCGTCAGCGGGGGCTTCGATACCCAGTTCGGTGGCCACTGCGAGGCAGATATCCAGGCCGACCGTGTCGGCAAGTTCGACCGGCCCCATGGGCATGCCGAAGGCCACGGCTGCGGCGTCCAACGCCTCGGGCTGCGCACCGGCATCGACCCGCGCAAGGGCGTCAAGCATGTAGGGGGCCAGAACGCGGTTAACCAAAAAGCCAGGACTTGATCGCACCGGCAGTGGGTACTTGCGAATCGCCACGACAAAGCCACGGGCCCGGGCGATCACGTCCGTATCGGTGCCATCGTCATGGATGACCTCGACGAGCGGTAGTTTCGCCACAGGGTTGAAAAAATGGACCCCGACCAAGCGACCGGGGTGGGTCATGTTGCGCCTGATACGGTCCAGGGCAATGGACGAGGTGTTCGTCGCCAGTACCGCGCTGGGCTTGGCGCGCCGCTCTAGGTCCTCAAACAGGGCTTGTTTGACCGACTCGCGCTCAACAACGGCCTCGATGATGATGTCCGCGGTGGCAACGCCGACGCCCTTGGGATCCGCGATCAATCGGGCACGGGCATTGTCCAGCGCGGGCTGTTTACGCAGTCGTTTTTTAAACAGGGCCTGTCCGCGCTTGATGGCCGCATCGATGGCCACGCTGTCCAGGTCTTGAAGCGTGACCTCAAAGCCGCTGAAGGCGCACCATGCGGCGATGTCGCCCCCCATGACACCAGCGCCGATGACATGCACGCGGGTTATCGCGGGCATTGATGGGGCACCCTCTTTAAGTGCCTCGGACGCGAAGAAAAGACGCCGCAGCGATTGACTGGTTTGCGACATCATCAGTGGTGGAAAGGCATTGATCTCGGCGTCGCACAGCGACTTTTGACTGCCGCCGTGGTGATTAAAGAGATCAATCAATGCAAAGGGTGCAGGGTAATGAGTCGCGTTTACCTTGGCGGCGGTCTGCTTTCGCATCTGCGCCGCAATCGCGTGGCGAATGCCTGGCAACGCCATAACGCGATGCAGGGGTTTGACCTGCCGTTTGGGAACCCCGCGCAGGACCAGTTTGCGCGCCGCCCAGTGCAAACGGTCGGCGGTTGAGACGGTGCGATTAACCCAGCCAAGCCCTCGGGCCTGACGGGCGCCGTAGCTTTTCCCCGTCAGCATCGCGGTCATGCCGGCCATCGGCCCGCTGGCAGCGATGCTGCGCCCTGTTCCACCAAACCCAGGGAATATTCCGAGTTTGACCTCGGGAAATCCGAGTTTGGTGCGCGCGTCATCCACCGCGATTCGGGCATGGCAGGCCAAGGCGAGCTCCAGTCCACCGCCGAGGCAATAGCCGTGAATTGCGGCCACTACAGGGAAAGGTAGCTGTTCAATGCGCTCAAATAGGCCGTGCACTTTTTTCAGACCCGCGCCCAGGGCCTTGGCGTCGGTAAAACCGTCGAATTCACGAACATCGGCGCCCGCGATAAAGCCACCGGCCTTACCTGATTGCAGCACCATG
>CAKZQE010000138.1 GCA_937139465.1 uncultured Gammaproteobacteria bacterium | reverse complement strand
GGATGGACCGTGATCACCAAGGACCGCAAACCCAGCGCCCAATGGGAGCATACGATTCTTGTGACCGCTGACGGCTACGAAATTTTGACCTACCGCGACCAGGAAGCCTTTCCGCGCACCGGGCACGTCGCCACCACTGCATGAGCCTAAAACAACGTTTACGGGAACAACTCGCCCCGCTGTACCGAAGCCTTAGCGAAGGATTTCCAGCGCTCCAGCTTGCGGCCAACCGTTCCGATCAAATCGATGCCGCGATTCTAACCCTGTGGCAGCAATCCGGCCTTGACGCCACCTGCCAGTTGCTCGCGGTGGGCGGCTACGGACGCCAGGAAGTCTATCCGTTCAGCGACCTGGATCTGTTGGTTTTAGTGCCCGACCACGACAGCCGCACTGAAGCCCTGACTCAGTTCATTCAGTCCTTGTGGGATCTGGGGTTGGATGTGGGTCATTCGATTCGAACCCTGCCCGAATGCCTCCAGCAGGCTGCAGACGACATCTCAACGGCCACGGCCATGCTGGAATGTCGCGTGCTCGTGGGTGCCGCGGACACGGCGGAACAGGTGCGTGATCAAGCGCGCGCCGCCTGGCCGGAACGGGCGTTCTTTGAAGCCAAACGCGACGAGCAAAATGACCGGCACAACCTGCGCGGGGACTCGGAGTACAGCCTTGAGCCCAACGTCAAAGCCAGCCCCGGTGGACTGCGCGACCTGCATACCCTGATCTGGATTACCGGGCGATTGGGCCTGGGTGACGATCTGGAAACCCTGCTGCAGCGCGGGTTCCTGCGTGAACGTGAATTCAGCCTGTTGCTAGAAGCCCACGAGTTCTTGGCGGCGACGCGCTTTGCCCTGCACAAAAGTGCCGGTCGCGCGCAAAACCGGCTGCTGTTCGAGCACCAAGCGCCCGTGGCCAGCACGCTCGGATTCAGCGGCGATCACCCGAAGCAACAGGTCGAAGCCTTTATGCAGCGTTATTACCTGATGGTGATGCGCGTCAACGAATTTAACGAGGTGCTGCTGCAACAGATTGCTGAATCGCTGTATCGCAGTGCCAGCCCCGACATCATCGAGATCAACAGCCGCTTTCAGATGCGCGACAACCTGCTGGAGGTAACCCACGAGCAGGTTTTTGAGCAGCAGCCCCAGGCACTGATGGAACTGTTCGCCTTGCTGGCGGACAACCCAGCCATTATCGGCATCTCGGCGGAGACCACCCGACTGGTTTACCGCTCACGGCACTTGATTGACGAGTCCTTCCGTTCGGACCTGCGGGTCATCAGTCACTTTATGGAAATCCTGCGACGGCCGCAGCGCTTGACCGACATCCTGCGCCGCATGCGTCTGTATGGCGTGCTGAGCAACTACATCCCGACCTTTGGCAACGTCATGGGGCTGATGCAACACGACCTGTTCCACATCTTTACGGTCGACGCCCACACCATCCACCTGGTTAATCACCTGACGTCATTTTGGACCGGGGAGCTGGCGGAGCAGTACCCCATAGTGACTGACGTCACCCAGCGCATTCCGAAAATCGAATTGCTGCTGTTGGCTGGCTTGTTCCACGACCTGGGCAAAGGCCGCGGCGGCGACCACTCCGAAATCGGCGCGCCGGAAGCCGAGGAATTTTGCCTGCGTCACTGGCTCAGTGCCTACGACGCGCGCCTGGTGGCGTGGCTGGTCCGCCATCACCTGACGATGAGCACCACCGCCCAGCGCAAAGACATTACCGACCCGGACGTCATCCACGAATTTGCCGCCCTCGTGGGCAGCCTGGATCGTTTGGACTACCTGTTTGCCCTGACGGTGGCGGACATTTCCGCGACCAACCCTGAGCTATGGAATGCGTGGCGTGCGTCGCTGCTGAGCCAGCTCTATCGTGCGACCCAGAGCGCGCTGCGCCGCGGACTCGATCACGCCGCCCCATCACTGGGCGAGATGATCCAGGACACGCGGACCTCAGTTGCGGCCCGCCTCGAAGTCGACAGCCAAACTCTGGCTGACTACTTCGAACCCCTGGGGGTGTCGTATTTCGCCCAACACAGCGTCGACGAAATCGAATGGCACACCCGCGCGCTCATGGCCAACCCACCGCTGCCGCTGGTGCTAACGCGGAACTTGGCATCCGGCACGCAGGTGTTCGTGTGTGGACCGGACCGCAATAAGCTGTTTGCAGCCTTCTGCCGAATTCTTGACCAGGGCAGTCTGACGGTCGTCGATGCCCGGGTGTGCACCTCAGACGACGGGCGCGTGCTCGACAGCTTTATGGTGCTCGACGCCACCGACATGACCGCCGTCAGCGAGCCGGCTCGGATCGAGCGGGTGTGCGAGCAATTGCGTGCCGCGTTCGACGACCCCACGGCCATGCGCTTAAACGAGGGCACCATGACCCCCAGGGTCAAACGGTATTTCAACGACCCCACGCACATTGCGTTCTACCCAGACCGCCACCGCAATCGCACAGTGATGGAGCTAGTCTCACCGGATCGACCGGGGCTGTTGGCTCGGGTGGCGGGCGTGCTGGATGAATTGAATTTGGATTTAGTGCTGGCGAAAATCGCCACCCTGGGCGAGCGCGTCGAGGACCACTTTTACATCGTCAACGCCGAGCGCACGGCGGTCGAGGATCCCGCTGTGCTCGACGCCCTGAAAACGCGCCTGCAACAAGAACTGGACGAACACGCATGAACCCCCGCATCGATAGCCTCCACCCCTACCCCTTTGAAAAGCTGCGAGCGCTGGTGGCCGGCATCACGCCAAACCCGGACTTGGAACCCCTGTCCCTGGGCATTGGTGAGCCGCAACATCCGCCGCCGCAGGCCGCCATCGATGCCTTGGTCAGCGCCGTGGGCGACGTCGCCCACTACCCGGCGACGCTGGGGCGAGCCAGCTTGCGCGGCGCTATCGGTGACTGGCTGACAACGCGCTTCGCGCTGAAGCAGCTGGACCCAGACAGCCAGGTCCTGCCCGTCACCGGCACCCGTGAGGCGTTGTTTGCCATTGTCCAGGCGCTGGTGGAGTCAGAGCGTGACATCGCCATGCCCAACCCCTTCTACCAAATCTACGAAGGCGCGGCCTTGATGGCTGGTGCAACCCCGGTTTACCTGCCGGCAACAGCGGACAACGACTTCAAGCCCATGGGCGACGGCATCGTTGATTTTGACCGTCTAGCGATGATGTTTATCTGCACGCCGGGTAACCCCTCGGGCAAGGTGTACAGCCAAGACGAGCTGCAACAACTCATTAGACTGGCGCACAAGCACGACTTTATTTTGGTGTCCGACGAGTGCTACAGCGAGATTTACCGCGACGAGGCACCGGTTGGGCTGCTACAGGCCGCCGCCGCCATGGGGCTGGACGACTACAGCCACTGCTTGGCAGTGGGGTCCCTGTCCAAGCGCTCAAACTTGCCCGGGCTGCGCAGCGGCTACATGGCAGGCGACGCTGCGCTGTTGTCACGCTTTTCCCGCTACCGCACCTACCACGGCTGCGCCATGCCCGGGCACCATCAGGCCGCGTCCGAAGCTGCCTGGGGTGACGAAACCCACGTCGCAGAAAACCGCCGCTTGTATCGAATCAAATTTGATCGCGCTTACGAGCTGCTCGGGGACTACCTCGACGAGCAGCCCCCGGCTGCTGGATTTTACCTGTGGCCCCGTGTCCCCGGTGGTGACGATGAGGGCTTTACTCGATTCCTACTGGAAACCCAAAACCTGCGCGTATTGCCAGGGCGTTACCTCGGCCGCGAGGTCGACGGCCTAAACCCGGGGCAAGGGCACTTCCGCGCCGCGCTGGTCAGCTCTCCAGACACCACGGAAACCGCCCTGATACGACTGAAAACGGCGTTAGACGCTTGGAGCTCACACCCATGAAACTGTATGGCATCCCCAACTGTGACACCGTGGCACGGGCACGCAAATACCTGGACGCGCGCCAAATCCATTACGACTTTCACGATGTGCGCGCCGATGGCCTGGACCCTGATGTGGTGGCAGCGGCCTACGCCGCGCTTGGTGCCAGCACCTTCAACGCGCGCTCGCCGAGCTGGCGATCGCTGACGGACGATCAAAAATCCGCCCTCAAAGACGGCCGCGACTTTAGCGCCGCGGTACAGACCCCAACGGTGCTAAAACGCCCGCTGGTGTTTGCCGGCGACACCATTACCAACGGCTTCAGCGAAGACGCTTGGAACTCACTCTTCACCCCTAACGACGCTTAAGGATTGATTCATGTTTGCAATCGCACTCGGTACCGGCACCCAAGACACTAACGGTCAGTGGCTGGAATGCTTTTTCCCCTACCCCGTTCGCAACCCCAGCGATGCGCTGACCGCGGCCCTACTGGGCACCGAGTCTGGTTCGCACGCGCTCGACAGCGCGGGCCTGACGGCGCTGGCAACGCGTCTGCGTGACGCGGGTGAATCTGCCATGGCGGATGCGGCGGACACACTGGCAGGCGGCACAGCTCCCGCGTTCGTTACCGCCCTCGCCGCCGACGAAGCCCCCACCAGCACCGCCGAGGTGTACCTGAAGCTGAGCCTGATCAGCTCGCGTCAGGCCAAACCCCACGAGTTAAACCTAACGGGGCTGTTTGCCCAGCTGCCGAACGTGGCCTG
>CAKZQE010000137.1 GCA_937139465.1 uncultured Gammaproteobacteria bacterium | reverse complement strand
TACATATACGTTAACCGATCTGGGATGGTCGGCCTATTTCATGCAGCAGCTTGACCTTGAAGAGGTCGAGACGCTGATCCCTGCGCGTTTGAGCGCGGTACAACGGGCCACGGCCACGGCGCTGCACGCAAGCGGCGAAGCGCAAGTGCTGGTGCAAGGTCGCGGCCGTCGGGGCAGTGAGGAAGGACAATTTGGTCGATTGAGCCGGGCAAAACGACCTGCGGGCTTTGCTCGCGGCTGCGACGGGGCATTCTGTATCGGTTCGCGAAAACCCATGGCATCCATAAAATCGCCCTCGGGCATCACGCCGACGACATGTTGGAAACCATGATGCTGAACCTGTTTCATGCCGGTAGCATCAAAAGCATGCCGCCCAAGCTGGTCAGTGACGACGGCATTAATACCGTGATCCGGCCGTTGGCCTACACACGTGAGGCGGAAATTGCGGCATACAGCGCTGAAGTCGGTCACCCGATTATTCCCTGCAATCTGTGTGGATCGCAGCCAAACCTGCAACGGCAGCATGTTAAAGCGATGCTGAACGACTGGGAGCAGCGCTTCCCCGGGCGGATTGAAAACATGCTGGCGGCGATGGGCCGGATCGCCCCGAGCCAAATGTTGGACCGGACGCTGCATGACTTTTCCAAAAATGGGGCGACACCGGACGCCATGGAAGCGGCGTTCGACCCCTTTGCAATCGATCAACCTTCGCCGGATGAGCAGGTGCTAACCCTGGGCGAACCCGCTGGCAATCGAGAGGGTGCCCAGCAGCAGTAGCGCGATTCCGCTGGCGCGGGCGGCGCGACCACTTTTTATCGCCCACCCAAGCCGGGCGCCCAAGTAGCCGCTTCCAAGGGCGGCCGGTAGCGTGCCCAGACCAAACCCCAGCATCCCCATGGCGCCGGCGATAGGCGTCGGTTGGGTCAAGCTCCAGCCCAGGGCGGCGTACACCAGACCGCAGGGCAACAACCCCCAAGCACCGCCCCAGACAAAGGACCGGAAATGGGTGTTAATTGGCGTGACGCGACGCGTGATTGCTGACAAGGGGGAGCGCAATGGCCGTAGCAGCGGCGCAAACCAGTGGGTTGGCGGGCTCAAACCCAACCCGTACAGCCCCATGACCAACAACATGAACCCCGAGCCGATCAATACGGGACCGAGCCCCAGGGTGATCGAGACCTGCTGACCGACCAAGCCGGCTAGTGCGCCGAGCCCTGCATAGACGGTCACTTTACCCAGCCCAACCCACATCAGGGTGCGAACATGGGGGGCGCCGCGCAGTCGGTCAGGGCTGAAGTTAAGCGAAAGGCTGGCCGCTAACGGCCCGCACATGACCAAACAGTGCCCCGTCCCCGCCAGTCCAATAAGCAGCCCAGCGAGAAGGGCCTCAGTCATCGGCGTCAGGGGCCGGTGTTTTTGGAGTCTTGTGCGAGCGCGCCGCGGCTTGGTGCGCCGGGTCATCGTCGTCGTGCAGTATCCGGTGCGCGGGACCCTCTAGGTCGTCGTATTGACCGCCACGCAGCGCCCATAGGAACGCGGCGGTCGCCACGATCAGCAACAGAATCGAAATTGGGATTAGCGCCGCAATGATGTCCATCAGTCCGCTCGGTTCAGTCGTAGTGCATTGGTCACCACCAGCAGTGATGACAGCGACATGCCAAGGGCCGCGCCCCAGGCTGGCAGCCAGCCACTGGCCGCCAGTGGCAGTGCGATCATATTGTAGCCGATCGCCCAGCTGAGGTTTTGGCGTATCACACGCTGTGTTTTTCGTGCCAAGGTCACCAAGGCCGCGGCCGCTCCCAAGCGCTGATGTGTGACCAGTGCGTCCGAGCGCGCCAGGGTCAGCGCACTGGCGTCGGTCAGCGCAATGCTGGCATCGGCGGCGGCCAGTAGCGGCGCATCGTTGATGCCGTCACCGAGGGCCAATACCGCCCCTTGTTGTTGAGCGCTGCGCAGCCGGCTCAGCTTGTCGCTGGGACTGAGCCCCCCAAACCCGCGGATACCGAGCGCCTTGGCCAGGGTTTGCACCCGGTTAGGCGCGTCCCCGGATACGATAATCACGGGCTGCGGTAAGGCGGCTACCGCGGCCGCGCAGTCCGGTCTGACCTCGTCCTCCAGGCCCCAGGCGGCGGCAAGTACACCGTCAATGGCCAACACAACCCAGGTGCAGTCCTGATCCGGTGCGTCCCAATTCAGCCAGCTGGGGCTGCCGAGCTGGACCGAGTGGCCCTGCCATGTGCCGCGCACCCCGGCACCCTCGAGCACGGCAACGTCTTGGATAGGAGCCGGCGCAAAGCGCTGGAAAGGGCGTGCCAGGGGGTGGGCGACGCCCTGTTCAAGTCCACAGGCAATGCCCTCGCAAATGCGGTGCTCCCAGGCCGGGTTCAGCCCCAAGAAACGCTGAATGCTGGGCCGGCCCATGGTCAGGGTGCCTGTCTTATCCGTCAGTGTCTGGGTCACGGTCGCCAGACGCTCCAGGGCGTTCGGGGATAGCAATACCGCCCCACGTTTTTGCGCGCCGGCCTGGGCCGCGGCAAGGGCGGTCGGTGCGGCCAGAGCGAACGCACAGGGGCAGGTCGCTACCAGTACAGCCAGTGCCGCTGGGAAGGCGACGGTGGGGTCGAGCCAGAGCCATATCAGCGCTGTGGCGACGGCAGCGGTCAGTTGAAAGGCGACAAAACGACCCGCCCAGGCCTGCGCCCAGCTGAGTGTTCTCGGGCGTTCGGCCATGGCTTGATTGGCCTGGGCCTCCAGCTGGGCTAGGGCCCGTGCCTCACCTACAGCGGTGACCTCAAGCGTCAGCGGTGTCGGCCCGTTCAGCGCACCGGCCAAGACCGCATCGCCAGGTCCTGCGGGTATTGGTTCGGACTCGCCCGTTAGGGTGGCCTGGGAGATATCGCCGGATCCTTTGATAACCTTGGCATCAACACTAAGCCGCTCGCCACCGTTCCACAGGATGTGCTGGCCGGCTGTTAGTTGGCTGACGGGAACCCTCACCGGCTCGGGATCGAGCCGGGTCACCAGGGTTGGCAGTGGCATGCGATCAAGCCCAGTGGCGGCAAGGCTGCGCTGCTGCATAGCCTGTTCCAGGTGGCGTCCGGCGAGCAGAAAAAACGCGAACATGCTGACGGAGTCAAAGTACACCTCACCTTGCCCCTGAACCACGTGCCAGGCGCTGGCGGCCCAAGCCAGTCCCATGGCGGTACTCACGGGAACATCCATGTTCAGGCGGCGGTGGCGTAGCGCTAGCACCGCGCCACTGAAAAAGGGGCGGGCGCTGTAGAGCATCACCGGCGCACTCACTAGCAGGCTGATCCAGCGCAATAGTTGCTCGTGTCGGTGCTCAATAAAGCTGGCGTCGGCGGTGTACAGGGCGACGGCAAACATCATCGCCTGCATGGCCCCAAGCCCCGCGACGACCAGTCGTGTCATTGACTGGCGTGCGGCTTTCTGGCGCTTGGCTGCGGCTTCGGAGGCTCGCCACGGCGAAGCGCGGTAGCCGACCTGATTGAGCGTTGCGATTAGGGCGCCGAGGCCGGTTTGCTGCGGGTCATAGGCCACGCGAACCCGATGATCACTGAGGTTGACCAGCGCCAGTGACACACCATCAATGGCGTCCAACGCGTGTTCAATCAGCCAGGCGCAGGCTCCGCAGGTAATGCCCTCGACGGCCAGGTCGATCTCAAGCTGTCCGTCGCTACGGGGCCGAGCGAATTGTTCGGTGAGTGACTGACTGTCGATAATCTCGGCTTCGTCGCCGGGTTTTACCCCCGGGGCGGTGCGCGCTT
>CAKZQE010000136.1 GCA_937139465.1 uncultured Gammaproteobacteria bacterium | reverse complement strand
TCACCAAAGCGGCGAGGCCACCATGGTGGCGCGCCCTGGTTCATGGCGACCGGGCGAGAGCGGTCACTACATTCTGGATTTGCCCACCAAACGCCAGCGCCCATCCATTGATACCCAAGGCGATGTAGTTCAAAACGCGGTGAACACCCTGCTTGAAGGGTGGCAGTTGGTTGTGGTCGATGGCGATATAGAAGTCCGGCTGCAGCCGGCGCGGTTCCCCCCGGCGTACCGGGATTGGGTGGCCTGTCTGGGTGAATTGCTGCCGGTCAACTTCGCTGACGTTGAGCGCAACATTCTATACTTCGAAAAGGGCCAGAACCGGCTGACCGAGGAGCACCGCGCCACCCTTCGTGAGATTGCTGACTACATGAAGCAGGACCGGGCCATTACCGGGGTGTTTATTGATGGGCACACGGATGATGAGGGTGGCTATCTGGAAAACGAAGACGCCTCGCGCCTTCGCGCCGAACAGGTGGGCCGCTTTATGGAGTCCGAAGGCATCGACCCGGAAAAAGTGGTGATCCGCTTTCATGGCGAATATTACCCAGTGGCATCGAATGTGACGCCGGTCGGACGCGCCGCCAATCGGCGGGTGACAGTGCGTATGGAGCGCAATGGCATACCGCCGAATCAGCGCGCCGAAGTGGTGGCGTACGATCGCCGCGTGGATAATGCGCCGCCGCGTTTGCCGGCGGGAGTGGATGACTAAATCGCCGTAAATCGGTAAGCTCGCGTCCCTCGAAATTAAGGAGTTGGGCGTGAGCAAGATCAACAAAGTTGTACTGGCCTATTCAGGCGGTCTGGATACCTCGGTCATCGTCAAATGGCTTCAGGAAACCTACCAGTGTGAGGTGGTGACCTTCACCGCTGACATCGGTCAGGGCGAGGAAGTCGAGCCGGCACGCGCCAAGGCGGAAGCGCTGGGCGTCAAAGAGATCTACATCGAAGACCTGCGTGAAGACTTTGTTCGTGATTACGTTTATCCCATGTTCCGCGCCAACACCATCTACGAAGGTGAATACCTGCTGGGTACTTCGATTGCGCGTCCGCTGATTGCCAAGCGTTTGGTCGAAATCGCTGCCGAGACCGGGGCCGATGCGATCAGTCATGGCGCCACGGGTAAGGGCAACGATCAGGTCCGCTTTGAACTGGGCGCCTATGCCCTAGCCCCCGGCATCCAGGTGATTGCGCCCTGGCGTGACTGGGACCTGAACAGCCGTGAAAAGTTGATGGCCTACTGCGAAGAAAACAATATCGCAGTGGACATGAAGCGCGGCAAAAAGAGCCCGTACTCCATGGACGCTAACTTGCTTCATATCAGCTACGAAGGCGGCATCCTTGAGGACCCGGCCAGCGAGAGCGAAGAAGACATGTGGCGCTGGTCGGTCAGCCCGGAAGCGGCGCCGGATAAGGCACGCTATATCGAGCTGGGCTTTGCCAACGGCGATGCGGTTACGCTCGACGGCGAAGCATTGTCCCCGGCGACCATGCTGGAAACGCTGAACACCATCGGTGGTGAGAACGGGATCGGACGCACCGACATCGTTGAAAACCGCTACGTCGGCATGAAAGCCCGTGGTTGCTACGAAACGCCCGGCGGTACCATCCTGTTGAAGGCGCACCGTGCCATTGAGTCGATCACGTTGGATCGCGAAGCCGGTCACCTTAAAGACGAGTTGATGCCCCGCTACGCGAGCCTGATCTACAACGGCTACTGGTGGTCACCCGAGCGCAAGGCGATGCAGGCCTTGATCGACCAGACCCAAGAGGTCGTCAACGGCACCGTCCGTTTGAAACTCTACAAAGGCAACATCATGGTGGTCGGCCGCGCCAGTGAAGGTAGCCTGTTTGACGGCACCATCGCATCCTTTGAGGACGACGGCGGAGCCTACGACCAGGCCGATGCCGCTGGCTTCATCAAACTGAATGCGCTACGGCTTCGCATTGCCGCGAAATTGGGCCGCAAGCTGGACTGATTTCGTGCGCTAACGCACGGCCCCCATTCGGTACCCGAGGCACCCTCGATCTGACGTTGTACAGCAGTACGAAGCAGATGGAAGGTGCCTTTTTTGTTGAAGCCAATTGCAGTGGCCTGGAGTGCCTGGGCGATAACGGGTCTGGCGTATGCCAGTGAGTCGTGCACCGACAGCGAGCTGTGCTGGACCCGCAGCACCTTGGCGGCCGAAGACGCAGCCGCGGCAGGCGGCGGGGGGCTCGGGGGTCTCGGCTTAGGCCTGGGCTTGGCGGCAGCCTTGGGCGGCGGTGGCGGTGGCGGTGGCGGTGGCGGTGGCGGTGGCGGTGGCGGCGGGTCAAGCGCTCCAGCGTCCAGCACCCAGAGTCAGGTCAGCACGACCGTTTT
>CAKZQE010000135.1 GCA_937139465.1 uncultured Gammaproteobacteria bacterium | reverse complement strand
CCTTCGCCACGTCGGCGGCGGCGCGCAAGTCTTCGATGCGGCTGTTGGTGCAAGAGCCGATAAAGACGCGGTCCAGATAGATGTCCGTGATCGCCTGCTCAGCTTCCAGTCCCATGTAATCCAATGCCCGCTGGATACCGGACTTTTTGATCGGGTCCGCCTCGGCGTCGGGATTGGGAACGAAATCGCTGATGCCAACGACCATTTCAGGGCTGGTGCCCCAACTGACCTGCGGCTCAATGGCGGCAGCGTCCAATTCCACCACCGCGTCGAACTGCGCATCGGCGTCCGAGCGCAGGGTGCGCCAGTAGGCGACAGCGGCGTCCCACTCGGCGCCCGTCGGGCTAAAGGGGCGGCCTTTGAAGTAGTCAATGGTGGACTGATCGACGGCGACCATGCCCGCACGCGCGCCCGCTTCGATCGCCATGTTACAGACGGTCATGCGGCCTTCGACTGACAGCGCCTCGATCGCAGAACCGGCAAACTCGACGGCGTAACCGGTGCCACCGGCGGTGCCGATTTTGGCAATGATCGCCAACACGATGTCTTTTGCGGTCACGCCACGGCCAACCTCGCCGTCGACACGAATCAGCATGTTTTTCATTTTTTTTGCGACCAAACATTGGGTCGCCAACACGTGCTCGACTTCGCTGGTGCCGATGCCGTGGGCCAGGGCACCAAAGGCACCATGGGTGGACGTGTGTGAGTCGCCGCAGACCACGGTCATGCCCGGCAAGGTCGCGCCCTGCTCCGGGCCCATGACGTGAACGATGCCCTGGCGGGGGTCGTTCATGCTAAAGGTCACGATGCCCGCGGCCGCGGTATTGGCTTCCAGCGTTTCCACCTGCAAGCGGCTGGTCGGGTCTTCGATCGCCTCGACGCCTGCGATTTGGTTTTGGGTGGGGACGTTGTGATCCACGGTCGCCACGTTGGCATCCACTCGCCACGGCGCGCGGTTTGCCAGCTTGAGGCCCTCAAACGCCTGCGGGCTGGTCACTTCGTGCAGTAACTGCCGATCGATGTAGATCAGGGCACTACCGTCATCGCGTTGGGTGACGACGTGGGCATCCCACAATTTGTCATACAGCGTTTTAGCCATGGGTGGTCTCCTTTGGTGTGGGGGTGAGTCTACGGCCCGCCATGAATTGCCTCAAATTATCTTTTCTATTAGTTTGATTCTCTATGGTTATCGAAATCAGCAACCTCCTGGCCTTTGCGGCTATCGCCGACACGCCGCGCATGGCCGACGCCGCTGAGCGCCTGAACCTGTCCCAACCCGCCGTCAGTAAACGGCTGTCGGAACTGGAGCGACGCCTCGGCTACCCCCTCTTTGACCGGGTTAACCGCGAGCTGGTGCTGACCGAAGCCGGGCGACTGCTGCTAACGGAGTCCCGGGGCTTGTTGGCGGAGCATGCACGCCTGGAACGGGTCGCAGGGGCCTTGGCCGCGGGCGATCAGGGGCAGCTACGCCTGGCGACCTCGCACCACATCGGCTTGCACCACCTGCCGCCTGTGCTGCGGGCCTTTCGCAAAGCCCACCCAGGGGTCGAACCAAGCTTGCAGTTTTTGGACTCCGAAGCCGCCCACGATGCTGTTTTGCGCGGGGATGTGGATTTGGCTCTGGTGACGCTGGACCCCAATTGGGCGGCGGGCCCGCTGCGGGCGACCGAGCTGTGGACCGATCGCATGCACGGGTTTGTCGATCAAGCGCACCCACTGGCGACGGGCGGTAATCCTGAGCAGCACATGGCGATCTTGCCGGAACGCGGCACCTACACGCGGGACATGATCGACGCCGCCCTGCCCTTTCGGCTGCAGCAGGTGCTGCCGACCAATTACCTGGAAACCATCGGCGCGATGATTGACGCGGGCTTGGGTTGGTCGGTGCTCCCTGAGGGCCTGAAGCGCGACAACTGGGTCCGGATCCCCATGCCGGCCATGACCCGAACCCTGGGGGTAATCCACGACCCCAAGCGCCATTTGGGCGTCAGTGCGCGGGGCTTTCTTGCGGCGCTCGATTCAGCTGCCAATACAGCACGATAAAGCCCACCGTCGCGACCATCGCGGCCACCATGAAGGCCAGCTCACCGCCACCGGATTCATACAGGTAGCCGCTGATCGGCGCGCCGACCATATTAGCCAGCCCAAACCCCAAGGTTGAATACAGCGCGATACCACGGCCAAGCTGGCGACGGGGGAACTGTTGACGTAAAAATTCCATGGCGCCGGCGTGGAACACGCCAAAGGTAATCCCATGCAGCATCGACGCGAAAATCATCAGCGGCAGGGATTCAATGCCCCAGGCAATCAGCGGCCAGCGCAGCATCGCCACGGCCAGTGCCACCAACATCAGCCGTTGCGGCGCGAAACGGGCCAGGCGCTGGCTGTTGAAGACCAAGATGACCACTTCAATGACCACACCCAGCGCCCACAGGCTGCCGGCGACCCACTGTGAATGGCCGTTTTCCATGGCAAACAGGGTGAAAAACACATTCAGCGGCGCCGTCGAGGTCTTAATCAAAAACGCCGCAATCAAAAAGCTCAGCACCGCTGGGGCCAACACCACGCGCCCAAAGCCCTGGGTGGGTGCCGCGTCCTCGGCATGCACTGCACGCCCGGGCACCGACACACTAATCACCGCCAGCACGACCACCAGGGCCGCCATGACATACGGCCAGTGGGTGATCGGGTTGAATTCAAACCAGTAACCACTGACGACGGCCGCGATGACAAACCCGGCACTGCCCAAACCCCGAATGCGCGGGTACCAGACGCGGCCGTTATCGCCCAGGTGTTCAAAGGTCACGGCGTCGAACTGGGACAAAATCGCGTCCCAGAAAAAGCTGAACACGCACAACACCAGGGCCAACGCCCAAAAGGTCGTCACGGATGGCAGCCATAGAATACTGGCCACACAGAGTATGGCCCCTAGGCGGACGATCCAGATGCGCTGTTGCATATGATCGCCAATCCAGCCCCACAGCATGGGACTGATGACCTTTAACGCCCCGGCCATGCCAAGTACCCACCCGATCTCGGCGGGGGACAGCCCCAAGGACGTGAAGTACGGGGCTTGCCACGCGATCATGATCGCAATCACCCCGAAATACAGGGCGTAGAACAGAGCCAGCCGACGAACTGGCACGTTACTCATGCTTCGATATTCGGCGTCGTGACCTGCACGTGACCATTTTGACCGCGCTGACGTAGGGCGTGATCAAGTAGCACAATGGCCAACATGGCCTCGGCGATAGGGGTCGCGCGAACGCCGACACAGGGATCATGGCGACCCGTGGTTATGACCTCCGCAGGCTGACCCTGGGTATCGATGGTGTCGCCCGGGATCTGAATGGAGCTGGTCGGCTTTAGCGCCAGGCGCGCGACGATTTGCTGGCCCGAGGAAATCCCGCCCAGCACACCACCGGCGTGATTTGATTTGAACCCATCCGGGGTCAGTTCGTCCCGGTGCTCGCTGCCTTTTTGACTGACCACATCAAAGCCATCGCCGATGCTGACCCCTTTTACCGCGTTGATGCCCATGAGCGCATGGGCAATGTCCGCATCCAACCGGTCGAACACGGGCTCGCCCCAACCCGGCGGCACGCCGTCCGCGACCACCATCAGTTCGGCACCGATCGAGTCTTTGTCTTTGCGGGTCTGGACCATCAGCGCTTCAAGGTCAGGCACCACCGCAGGATCCGGGCAGAAGAACGGGTTCTGATTGACCGCATCCCAGTCTTTGAGCTCGGCCTGAATGTGACCGATACGGGTCAAACAGCCACGCACCCTGACGCCGAACAGTTGTTGCAGCGCCGCTTTGGCGATGGCACCAGCCGCCACACGCATGGCCGTTTCCCGGGCACTGGAGCGGCCGCCACCGCGGTAGTCCCGCAGGCCGTATTTGTGCTGGTAGGCGTAGTCAGCGTGGGCCGGACGAAAGGTGTCGGCGATCTTTGAGTAGTCTTTGCTGCGCTGATCCATGTTTTCGATCAGCAGCCCAATCGAGGTGCCGGTGGTTTTGCCCTCAAACATACCCGAGAGAATGCGCACGATGTCGTCTTCGCGGCGCTGGGTCACGTGCTTAGACGTGCCCGGCTTGCGGCGATCCAAGTCGCGTTGAATGTCCTCAAGGCTGACGTCGATGCCCGCAGGCACGCCATCCACGATGCACGACAGCGCCGGCCCATGGCTTTCGCCCGCGGTGGTAACGGTAAACAGACGACCCAGCGTATTGCCCGACATAACGATCCTTGGAGAAAATTAGGAGGCGGAGTATAGCCCGCCGCGCATGGCCTTGGCATCCACGACAAACACCCCGCCGTCGCCTTCCAGTTCCGGCCAGGTAAAGCCAAGGCGCGGATACGCATTTTCAAGCGCTGGCCAGCTGTTGCCGACTTCGCCGACAAGTAACGCGTCAATCGCCATCACACCCGGCAAGTCGCTGAATATGCGGTGCCAGTGATCCAGCCCATCCGTCCCCGATGCCAGCGCCATATCCGGTTCGTGCAGGTATTCAGCCGGCAGCGCATCCATGTCGCGCTGATCCACATAAGGCGGATTGCAGATCACCAAATCGAAGGGCCCGTGGTCTTTTAGCGCCGCCAACAAATCAGATTGGACAATTTTGACGCGATCACCCAGCTCATAAAAAGCGGTGTTGCGGCGTGCCACGTCCAGGGCCTTGTCAGAGATATCCGCCAACACCACCTCGGCATCCGGCCACACCTGCGCCGCCAGCAAGCCCAGGCAACCGGAGCCCGTGCACAGGTCCAAAATCCGGTGCGGCGGGCGCGCCAGCCATGGTTCGATTTCGTTAACCAGCAATTCACCGATGGGCGAGCGCGGGATCAGCGTGTCCCGGGTCACCTCGAACACCAGCCCGTGAAACAGCGCCTTACCGAGTAAATACGGCGTCGGGATCTTGTCGTCGACGCGCTGGCTGATGCGATCGACGAGCATTTCCCGTTCGGCCATGGTCAGGTTGGCATCGAGCAGGCGGTCATCGCCCTCGAGGTCCAAATTAAGGGAACCAAACACCAAGGCGATGGCTTCATCCCAGGCCGTGTCCGTGCCGTGGCCATACCACAGGTCGTGCTCACCAAAACGGGTCAGCGCGAAACGAATCACATCGCGGATGTTGAACAATTGGTCGGCCGGACGCATGGTAGTTCCTAAGATAAAACCACAGTGTACCGGGGGATTGGGCAGATGTCCGACACACACAGTTTCGAAGATCTGCTAAAGGCCGAAGACGGCTCACCCATCGTCCCGATCAAAACCGTCAAGGCCGATGTTGGATCCGCCCCGGTCGACCGCGAGGCGCTGCTCAGGGCCCGCCGGTTGGCGGAAAAGGGTAACGATCTGGACTTCGGCGGTTTCAGTACCCAGGAGCCACCCATGATCGCCGCGGACGCCCTGCTTGAATGGACCCGCGATGGCTTTGGTCGTCTGAAAACCCAATTCGACCGCGAGCGATTTAATGCGGATTACCGCTTGGATCTGCACGGCCGCACCATTGAGCAAAGCGCACTGGACCTGCATCGGTTGTTCGAGCGCGCGCGCAAGTACCGCTGGCAACGCCTGCAGATTGTGCATGGGGTCGGTCGGCGCAGCGCCGAGGGCAAGCCGCTACTGAAATCCTACGTCAACCGCTGGTTGCGCGAGGTCGACGATGTGCTGGCGTTCGCTAGCGCCCGCAAGCGCGACGGCGGCCACGGGGCGGTGAATATCCTGACCCGCGGCGTGATCAGTGATCGTTGGCCGGATGCTTAGGGCAATTGACCAAGGCGCTGGGTCAGACCCGCGAGCCCAATGACGGTGACACCGTTTGCTATTGGGTAGCTATCATCACCGGAGTACACCAAGAAGCGATGGGTAGCGCCAAGGTCCTCGCAGGCGACGAAAAAGCCCTTTGACAACTTAGGGGACAAGCTGCGCTTTATTTCAATCGCCCACAATTCTTCATCAATCGACAACAACAGATCGATTTCGGCCCCGCCGTGGGTGCGATAAAAGTGCGCACTGGCATGGCTGGGCGCGGCGGCAATCACGTTTTCAATGACGAACCCTTCCCAGCTGGCACCGACAACTGGGTGCCCCAGCAGCTCGTCCAGGGACCGAATACCAAGAAGGGCATGCACGAGGCCGGTATCACGCACATAGACCTTCGGGCTTTTGACCAGACGCTTGCCGACGTTGACCGACCATGGTGTCAGCGCCCGCACCAACATCAAGTCCGTCAACAAATCGAGATAGCTGCGCGCGGTTTGCCCGGACAGGTCAAGCGAGCCACCGATTTGACTCGCGTTAAAGGTCTGCCCTTGATGGTGCGCGAGCATCGTCCAAAACCTACGCATCTGCGCGGCAGGTATTCGGACGCCTAGGGCCGGAAGATCGCGTTCCAGGTAGGTACGAATAAAATCCAAGCGCCAATCAAAGCTTTCATCCGCGTCCAAGAATGCTTCAGGGAAGCCACCACGCACCCAAAGGTCCAGCAAATCGGTTGCGCTGACTTCGTTAGCCAGAATGGGGGTCAACTCCAGGTAGGCCACCCGCCCAGCGAGAGACTCCGAGGACTGCGCGAGCAAGGCGTGCGAAGCCGAGCCCAACAACAGGAACTGACCGGCCACCTGACCCGCACGCCGGCGACGGTCTATTTCACCACGCAGAATTGGGAACAGTTCGGGTTGACGTTGGACCTCGTCAATTACGGTCAGGCCATCGTGGCGCTCAGAGAAATACAGTTCGGGGTCGTCGAGTTTGGCCTGATCGCTGGGGGATTCGAGATCAAGATAGACCCCGCTCACGTCATTCATTACGGCGTGCGCCAAGGTGGTCTTACCGACCTGACGAGGCCCGAGTAACACCACGGCAGGGCGTTTTTTCAAGCGCTGGAGCACATCGGCCAGCAAATTACGATCAATCATCCTTGAAAATCTACAGCACGACCGTAGATTTTCAAGGCAAATGCCTACTTCTTCTTTTTCTTAACGAAGCTCATCATCCGGCGCTTGCGCTGGACCTGGCGCTGGGTCAGCTCGTTTTTGTTGGCCTCAAAGGGGTTCGCCTTGGATTTAAATTCCAACACGATTGGTGTGCCTTTGATCTTCAGCACTTTGCGCAGCATGTTTTCGAGGTAGCGCTGCCAGGTCGCAGGCACCGAGGTCCCGAAGTTGCCATGGACGATGAACCGCGGCGGATTCGCCCCGCCCTGGTGAACCATTCGGGCTTTGACCCGGCGCCCCTGTGACATCGGTGGCGGATGTGCCACCTGGGCATCCATCACCAGCTCGGTCAGGCGTTTGGTAGGCCAACGCGTGGTTGCACAGTTGAAGGCTTCGTCCACGCTCTTAAACAGGTCGCCGACACCGGTGCCGTGCAAGGCCGATACAAAGTGCTGTCGTGCCCAGGGCACAAAGACCATACGGCGTTCCAGCTCCACCTTGATGCTGTCGCGGTGGTCCTTGGTCAGCCCGTCCCACTTGTTAATCGCAATCACCAGGGCCCGGCCCTGTTCCAGCACCGTACCAATCAGGTGCAGGTCCTGCTCAACCAAGCCTTCTTGGGCGTCCATGACCAGGACTACCACGTTGGCTTCTTCGATGCTCTGCAGCGTTTTGACGATCGAGAACTTTTCAACGGTTTCATCGACACGTCCGCGGCGGCGAACGCCGGCAGTATCGATTAGCGTGTAGGGTTTACCCTGGCGTTCGAATTGAATTTCGATGCTATCGCGGGTCGTGCCGGGCTGGTCATACACCACCACACGGTCCTCGCCCAAGATGCGGTTGACCATGGTCGATTTACCGACATTGGGACGGCCAACAAAGGCAATACGGGTACCCTGGTCTGTGCTGTCATCCTGCTCGACTTCCTCGGGCAGTGCGGGCAACACCGCCTCGTCCAGCAGCGCGTTAACGTTGCGGCCGTGGCTGGCGGCAATCGGCCAGGGCTCGCCCAAACCCAGGGCAAAAAATTCGTTGATTACGGTGTCGTGGTTCAAGCCGTCGATTTTGTTGCACACCAGCACGTACGGCTTGTTCGAGCGACGCAGCAAATCAGCAAAGGTGTGATCCGCCGCGCTGAGGCCCAGGCGCGCATCGACGATGAACACCACCAAGTCCGCTTCGGACATGGCCGCCATCGACTGTTTGGCCATTTCGGCGTCGATGCCCACTTCATCACCGCTAACACCGCCGGTGTCCACCAGCATGCATCGACGGCCGCGCAGCTCGGCGGTGGCGTATTTACGGTCCCGCGTCAGCCCCGGATAGTCGGCAACAAGGGCGTCGCGTGACCGGGTCAAACGGTTAAACAGGGTCGATTTGCCGACGTTCGGTCGACCTACGAGGGCAATTACAGGGAGCATTTAGTTCAGTCCAATTCGGACCAGGCGACCTTGTGTGTCCATTGCCAACACATCATCGTCCAGAGATGACAACGAGATCGAACCGCGCAACGCTGTTTTCGTGCGTCCGATGATCTCGCCGGTTTGAGTATCCAGTGCGTGGGCCACGCCCAAACTGTCCACTACGACTACGCCAGACTCGGTGGCCAATGGGCCGCTGGGGTAGCGAAATTTGAGGGCGGGCTGACGCCACACCACTTGGCCGGTTCGCAATTCCAGCGCAAACACCTGGCCGTCCGTATCAACGGCGTACAACCGTTCGCCGTCCGTGTTGAGGGGCTTGAGCGAAAAGACGTCCGATTCCCAATAGACCTGACCGTTTTGCACCAGCAAGGCCGTCACGCCCGTTTTGGCGCCGGCAACCATGGCGATTTCGCCTGTAATCACCGGATCCGCATCTAAGTCGGCTAAGTCATCGCGAGCGTTGCCCAGACGGCGACGCCACGCATCCAAGCCGTCATCGGATAACACCGCCAGCACGTCACCGGAATCACGGGGCACCAGAAAGCCGCCTTGCAGGGTCGCCGCACGGGCCTGGCCGCGGAAGCCGAGGCTCGGGGATTCACCTTCGCGCTCCCACAAAAGCTGCCCGTCATAGGCGTAGGTGGCCAAGCTGCCGTCGCTGCCCTGGACCAAAATACGGTCGGCAGACACGCTAGGCGGCACCAGCACTTCGCGCCCAGTGGCGATGGTGAAGCTAGGCTCACCCGCCACGGTGGCTGAATTCAGCACGCCCGCAACGTCGACCCAGTACAGGTTGCCGTAGGCTTCGCTGATTCCCGCACTGACGGGGGTATCCAGGTCCAGCGACCAGCGGTTATCACCGGTCACCGCGTCAACCGCGCGCACCGCATTACCCGCTGCGACAAACACCGTATCGCCGGCGTAATCCGCCACCAAGCGAGTCGCGTCTGCGTCGTCGGCTTTCAGCGTCACGGACCACTGCTGACGCAGCTCGACCCGCGAATCAACCGATTCAAGCTTTGTCGGCTTCGGGCGCTCGGGACCCGATGAGCAACCCACCAAGGCCGCTAGGGCCACCGCCAACCAAACGCGCATCTTAAACGTCCGCCAAATCATCAAGTTTCAGCTGCAGAAGTGGCAGCTCGCCGGCCTGTGTCAGCGCCTGGGCCTGTTCGTAGGCGGCCTTCGCGCCAGCCCGGTCGCCGTCACTCAGCAGTGCGTCGCCGCGCAACTCAAGGGCCCGCCCTTCGTAAGCACCGGTAAACCCAGCGGCCAAGGTCGCCAGCGCCGCTGCGCTGTCGTTTTGACTCAATTGCACAGCAGCCAAGCGCAGGCGTGCTTCGGCACCAACGGGGTCGGTCACCGCGACGCTGTCGGCCAAGCCTTGAAGCTGCACCGCGGCGCCCTCCAGGTCATTGGTCTCGACCAAGGCTTTGGCCGCAAACAGAGTGGCCAAGCGCGCGTATTCGGTGTCGGCATAGTTCTGTTGAACCAGACCCGCCGCGTCGAGCACTTCGGCCGGAGTGCCGCCATTAGCCGCGACCAGCACGTTTTGGTAGGCGTTACTGCGCTCGGCGCCTGCGGCGATCTGCTGTTCCTGATAGAAGTCCCAGCCAAAGGTGCCGGCGACGGCTAAACCGACCGCACCAATCACGTATTTACCGTTTTCGTCCCACCACTGTTTGATCGCGGCGATCTGTTCGTCTTCGTCTCGTAAATCCAATGCCGTTCCTACTGTTCCATGTCGGCCAGCGCGTTCAGCCAGCCGTCCTGTGCAATCGTAATTTGTTCGCCCTGACCGCGCAGGGGCTTGAGCGAGACCTGAGCGTTAGCCTGCTCATCATCGCCCAATAACACTAACACGCGGGCCCCACTGCGATCGGCCTTTTTCATGCGTGACTTGAAGCTACCACCGCCATGCAGGACCGCCACACGCTGGTCGCTGTGCGCCCGTAACTCCCGTGCCAGGCGGCGAATCGTGGCTTCGCCTGCGTCTGAGGTCGCCATCATAAAGACATCCGCGTCCCGTTGCAGGTCTGCCGGGATTTGACCCAGCGCTTCGACCAACAACAGCACCCGCTCCACGCCCAGCGCAAAGCCAACACCAGGGGTTGGCTTGCCGCCGAGTTGCTCGACCAGCCCGTCGTAACGGCCGCCACCACAGATGGTGCCCTGCGCGCCGAGGTGCTCTGTCGTCCACTCAAAGACGGTGCGGTTGTAGTAATCCAGCCCGCGAACCAGACGCGGGTTAACACGAAACGCAATACCGGCGTCGTCCAGGCCCGCTTTTAAAGCCTCGAAATGGGCGATTGATTCGCCACCCAGGAAATCATGTAGCGTCGGCGCGTCGGTCAGCAACGCCTGAGTTTGCGGCGACTTGGAATCCAACACGCGCAGCGGATTGGTGTCCACGCGGTTTTGTGAATCCGCATCCAGCGCATCGAAGTTGGCCCGCAAAAATGCGACCAGTTCATCACGATAGGCGCGCCGCTCGTCGCTTTGCCCAAGGGTGTTCAGCTCCAGGGTCACGCCATCCAAAATACCCAGCTCGCGCCACAATTCCGCGGTCATCTCGATCAGCTCAACATCAACGTCGGGGCCGCCTAGGCCAAACACCTCAGCGCCCATTTGATGGAACTGGCGGTTGCGCCCCTTTTGCGGGCGCTCGTAGCGGTACATGGGACCGGCATACCAGAGCTTTTGAATCTGGTTGTACAGCAACCCGTTTTCGATCCCGGCGCGAACCACACCGGCGGTACCCTCCGGCCGCAGGGCTAGCTTTTCGCCGCCGCGGTCCTCGAAAACGTACATTTCTTTTTCGACCACGTCGGTGACTTCGCCGATGGCACGGGCAAACAGGCCGACGGGCTCAACGATGGGCGTTCGCACAGCGTCATAGGCATAGCGCTGCATGATGGTTGCGTAGGCCCGATCCAGCCGGCCCCACAAGCGCGCATCCATGCCGTGGCTGTCGTACATGCCGCGCACGGCTTTGATTAGTTTGCTCATCCTTTGGCGATTACCTGTGCATCCGCGGCCTGTTTTTCGGCCACCTTTTGGCGGATTTCACGCTCCAGCGTGTCCACCAAGTCTTCGTTTTTCACCTTGCCGGCTTTCTCGCCGCCGAGGTACATCATGTTCGCTGGGCTGGCCCCGGTCAGGCCAACGTCGACTTCTTTGGCTTCGCCTGGGCCATTGACGATGCAGCCGATCACGGCCACGTCCAAGCGGGTCGATACGTCTTCGAGGCGTTCCTCGAGCTGATTCATGGTTTTGATCACATCGAAGTTCTGGCGCGAGCAGCTCGGGCAGGCGATAAAGTTAATCCCGCGCGAACGAATCCCTAGCGAGCGCAAAATATCGAAGCCGACTTTGACTTCCTGCACCGGGTCCGCCGCCAGGGACACGCGCAACGTGTCGCCGATGCCCTCGTTCAGCAACATGCCCAGCCCAATGGCGCTTTTCACCGCGCCGCTGCGGAATCCGCCCGCTTCGGTGATGCCCAAGTGCAGCGGTTGTTCAATTTGCCCGGCAATGGCGCGGTACGCACCCACGGCCATGTGCACGTCCGACGCCTTTAAGCTGACTTTGTAATCCTGAAAGTCCAGCCCATCCAGTATGTCGATATGGCGCATGGCCGATTCCACCAAGGCCTCGGGCGTCGGCTCGCCGTATTTGCGCTGCAGGTCTTTTTCCAGGCTGCCGGCGTTGACGCCGATCCGGATGGCGCAGTCGTTGCGGCGCGCCACGTCGACGATCCAGGTGACCTTCTCCTCGGTGGACTTGGTGCGCTCGTGGTGGTGGAGGTGGCCCGGGTTGTAGCGGAGCTTGGCCACGAACGGCGCCACCGCCTCCGCCATGCGGTAGTTCTCCTGCAGGTCCACCGAGAGGGGCACGTGGATGCCCGCGGCGATCTCCCGGAGGGCCTCGGCGTCCTTCGGGGAGTCGATGGCGACCCGGACCAGGTCGGCCCCGGCGGCCTGGAGGCGCTCCACCTGGCCGCGGGTGGCGGCGATGTCCTGGGTTCTGGTGG
>CAKZQE010000134.1 GCA_937139465.1 uncultured Gammaproteobacteria bacterium | reverse complement strand
CGCCGGCGCGGCTGAACAACGCGCGACCGATAAAGCGCGTTCGATTCAGTATCGGTCGCGGGTCTATCAGCGGGACGCGTTGGGAAATCGGGGATTTGATGAGCTGCATCCACTTTTGGCGCTTTTGCTCTTTTTGCAGGTGGTGCAGGCGACGGGCTTTGGCCGGGCTGTCGACCTGAATCAGGTTACTTTCAAACAGCCGGGCCATCAGCTCAATAACCTCGTCTTGCGGCGGCAGGTCCGGGTGGTTGCTGTTAGCCATGGACTGCCAAATGTCGTCCAGGCCTCGTGAACCGTCGAACTGGCGAAGCAATTCGTAGCCCGTGCTTTGGGTGCGAAAACTCATGCCAGACGTGCGGTCCATCAATACGTACCAGGGTTCGCCGTGGTAGTGATGCAGCGCCATGTCAACCTGCTGGCGCAGTTGAGGCTTTAAGTCAGCGACCCGGTACCAATCGCGGCTGAGCAATGACGCCATGAATTAGGGCAACCAGCGCCAAACCAGCATGGCAAGCGACTCAACCGGCGGCAGGATCCAGACGCGCCAGGGCGCAGCGCGGCCGAGATCAAGGCGCGCTACCCCCTCCATGCCCGGCTCGACAATTAAGTCCGTCGGCAGCGCGTTGACCCGGGCGAAAGCCTGGAACTTCAGGGCACCGTCAAATGACTCGCCGGCAGGCCGAAAGCGCGTGATGGTTAGGTTAATGGGTTTGTCCGGCGCTGATCGTAGCCGCAAAGTGGCCCCAGCCCCGATGCGCACCAAGTCTGCGTGGCGGTTGGCGACGCGCAACTCGATTTCCAAATTGCGGGTGGGCGACAGGGTCATGAGCTGTTCACCATAATCAACCCGCGAGCCGACACGTTGTCTGAGATCGCCGTCGGCCACTCGGCCAGCCGTTTGGGCAGCGATACGGGTGCGTTCAAGCTGCATGTCCACCAGTGCCAGGCGGGCGTCGACTTCGTCGACCTTGGCGCGGGCAATGGCCGCATCGGCGCGGCTTCGATCGCGAAGGGCAACCGCTTCCTCGGCTCGGTAGCGAGCGATTTGCGACATCAACTCCAGTCGTTCAAGCCGTAGCTCGTCGTCGCGCAATCGAATCAGTACATCACCGGCTTCAACCTGGTCGCCAGGAATCGCGAGCACGGCATCAATAAAACCATCAGCAGGGGAGGTCACGCTGATGCGCTGGGGGTCGGTGGCAATGGCGTCGGCCTGAACGGTCCAGTGGGCGCTTCCCCAAATGAGCCAGACCGCCAGGGCAGCGAACCCAAGCAAAACAGCCTTGGCGACCCAATGTTTGGCGCCCAGCGCCCACTTGAGGCCGCGCTTAATAGACCCGCCGAACCTACGGAGGACACCAGCTTCGGCGGCCCGCGCGTGCTCAAGTACGGGCTCCCCAAGAACCCACAGCGGAACCCAGCTGGCCAGGGTGCCGGCGTCGGTTGGGTGATTCCATTGCAGGACCAGCGCTGAGCGCGCGTGACCGTCTTTTTGCGCCAGCGGAATACAAGCGATGCTCTGGTCGCCATGCAATCGGGCCAGAACCGAAAAGCTGGGCCCAGGTGGCTGACTGCCATCCCAATGCAGACTTTTGCCAAGGCTCAACCCCTCCGCTGCCAGGGCAATCACGGCTTGGTTGAGTTCCAGTTTTTGGTCGAATTTGGCCACCGATGAGGCGACTTCCAGTTGCAGCTTGTTGCGCCAGTTGCGGCGAACGTAGCTGACGCGCGTCGCGCCGGTTTGGGCGGCCAAGTGATTGCACAGGCTGTGAACCGCGAGCTTAGCTTCGTCCGCTTGCAGCAGGTCAGCTAAGCTATCTAGGGCCTGTACTTGGCTTTTGTTGCGGGTTTCAAGGTCGTCCAGTTGGCGTGACACCAGCTCACTCAAGACACGGCCCGAGGCCATCTCTAGTTGCTCCATCAGCAGCTGCACGTGGCGCCCCGGAAGCTTGCCCAGTCCAGCGACCAAGACCCAGGTTTCTTCCTGGCTGGTAACGGGGATCGCGATCACCTCGACCAGCTCGTCGTCGGCACTGTCCGAGGGGCTGAGCAAACTTTTCCCCGCCTGCAGCGCCTGGCCCACAATCACCGCAAAGTCCTGCGCTGGCCGCGTCGGTTGGCTGCTGGCACGGGTCGTCAGTTGATCGGCCGCCGGCACGATCACGCCGCAATAGGCAAGCCCGGGGAGACGCTTGACCAGATGGTCACACCAGTCATTTATGTTCACGTGATACTCGCGGTGATAGCTGTTGGTATTGATTGAGTCGACCGCGCAAGTGTACCTTCGCC
>CAKZQE010000133.1 GCA_937139465.1 uncultured Gammaproteobacteria bacterium | reverse complement strand
TGCTTGAACAGCGCCAATAGGGTCGCCAAAAACCAACGACGAAAGTTTTTGGAATCCAATTCCATTTTTGATTAGACTGCGGGCATTGACCAATGATCTGGAGTTCGAAATGACCGAGCGCGTCGCATCCGGCAACCTGAAGGTTGCTAAATCTTTGTACGACTTTGTAAATACCCAGGCCTTGCCCGGCACGGGCCTTGATCAGTCTGCCTTTTGGGCAGGTGTGGACGCACTGATCCACGAATTGGCGCCGGTTAACCGTGAATTGCTGGCAGAGCGCGATCAGATCCAGGCCAAAATTGACGCTTATCACATTGAACGTCAGGGCCAGCCTCACGATGCAGCCGGCTACAAAGCATTCCTCGAGGAAATCGGTTACCTGTTGCCCGAGCCTGCCTCGGTGGCCGTGGTCACAGAAAACGTTGATGACGAAGTGGCCCGTATTGCCGGCCCTCAGCTCGTTGTTCCGGTGATGAATGCACGCTTTGCGTTAAACGCAGCCAATGCACGCTGGGGTAGCCTGTACAACGCCTTGTACGGCACCGACGCGATCTCCGACGAGGGCGGTGCAGCCGCCGGGCGTGAATACAACGCCGCCCGCGGCCAGAAAGTTATTGCCTATGCCAAAGCATTTTTAGACGACAACTTCCCCCTCGCCAGCGGCAGCCATGCCGACGTTGAAGCCTACCAAATCGTCGATAACGCCCTGTCACCGGCCTTGGCAAACCCGGCTCAACTGGCTGGTTACCTGGGCGAGGGCGCCAACCCCACAGCGGTGCTGCTGGTCAATAACGGCCTGCACGTGGAAGTTCAGATCGACCGCAACGACCAGATTGGCAGCGCAGACAAAGCTGGCGTCAAAGACCTCCTGATGGAAAGCGCCCTGACAGCCATTATGGACTGCGAAGATTCGATCGCCGCCGTTGACGCCGAAGATAAAGTCGCGGTCTACAAAAACTGGCTGGGCCTAATGGCTGGTGACCTGACCGAAGAAGTCACCAAGGGCGGCAAAACCTTTACCCGTGCCCTGAACCCGGATCGTCAGTACACCGCCGCGGACGGTGGTAGCCTGACACTACCGGGGCGTAGCCTGTTGTTTGTGCGCAATGTCGGCCACTTGATGACCAACGAAGCGATTTTGGACAAAGACGGTAACGAGGCGCCCGAGGGCATTCTTGACGGCATCTTTACCGTGTTGTGCGCGATGCACGACCTCAAGCGTGACACCGACACCAACAGCCGCGCTGGCAGCGTTTACATCGTCAAGCCGAAAATGCACGGACCCAAAGAGGTCGCGTTCGCCAACCGTTTGTTCGGTGCCGTCGAGACCCTCCTGGGCTTGCCGACCAACACCCTGAAAATGGGCATCATGGACGAAGAGCGCCGCACAACGGTTAACCTCAAGGCCTGCATCAACGAAGCGGTCAACCGCGTCGTGTTTATTAACACCGGGTTCTTGGACCGCACCGGCGACGAGATCCACACCTCGATGCACGCGGGCCCGATGATCCGCAAAGGCGAGATGAAGGGTGCCACCTGGATTGCTGCCTACGAAAACTGGAACGTCGATGTTGGCTTGGAGTGCGGACTGCAGGGTCGAGCTCAGATCGGTAAGGGCATGTGGGCTATGCCGGATTTGATGGCCGCCATGATCGAGCAGAAAAAAGGCCACCCGCTGGCCGGTGCGAACTGCGCCTGGGTGCCGTCACCGACGGCGGCCACCTTGCACGCGATGCACTACCACGCCATCAACGTGTTTGCGGTTCAGGACGAGCTGAAAAACCGTCCGCGTGCGTCGGTTGATGACATCCTGTCGATTCCGTTGGCGTCTGACACCAACTGGAGCGCGGCCGATATCCAGGCCGAACTCGATAACAACGCCCAGGGAATCCTCGGCTACGTGGTCCGTTGGGTCGATCAGGGCGTTGGTTGCTCTAAGGTCCCGGACATCAACAACGTCGGGCTGATGGAAGACCGTGCCACGCTGCGTATCAGTGCCCAGCACATGGCCAACTGGATGCTGCATGGCATCGTCAGCGAAGCAGAAATCACCGAAACGCTGGAGCGCATGGCGGCGGTGGTCGACCAGCAAAACGCAGGGGACCCGCTGTACCGTCCGATGGCGGCTAACTTTGCCGACTCGGTGGCGTTCCAAGCGGCCAAGGAATTGGTCATGGAAGGGGTGGCGCAGCCTAGCGGCTACACCGAGCCCGTATTGCACCGTCGTCGCATCGAGTTAAAAGCGCGCGGCTAATCCAATCGGCGAAAAAAAGCCCCGGTACCTGCAAAGGCCCGGGGCTTTTTTATGCTGCTGTTCTTATAGGTTGATCACGGGGATGGCGCTGTTATTGATGCCAGCGTTGTTTTTCGCCAGCGCCTGCTCGGCACGGTAGCTAGAACGCACCATGGGGCCGCTAACAACCTCCAAAAAGCCCATGTCCAGGCCCCATTCGCGATAGCGCGCAAATTCGTCCGGTGTCACGTAACGGTCAATCGGCATGTGGTTCTTGGTCGGTCGCAGGTACTGACCAAACGTCACGATATCAATATCATGCGCCCGCAGGTCTTTCAGGGTTTGCAGGATTTCGTCATCGGTCTCGCCTAAGCCCAGGATCACCGAGGTCTTGGTTAGGACCTCCGGGCGATGGGCTTTGGCATGCTTCAGAACATCCAAGGTTTGCTGGTAGCCGGCGCGCGGATCACGCACGGGATGGGTCAGGCGCTCGACCGTTTCGACGTTTTGGGCGAACACTTCGATGCCCGAGTCGACAAGCGTTTCGACGTCGCCCATGACGCCCTGAAAGTCAGGGGTTAACACTTCGACGGCAGTGTCCGGCGTGGTGGTTTTGATGGCACGCACGGCGGCGGCGTAATGTGCGGCGCCACCGTCCTCCAAGTCATCGCGGTTAACGCTGGTCAAGACCACATATTTGAGGCCCATCAGGCGGACCGCCTCGGCGGTGTTGCGCGGTTCGTCCTTGTCCAGCCAGCCCTTTGGGCTGCCGGTGTCGACGGCGCAGAATTTGCAGGCACGGGTGCAGACGCTGCCCATCAACATGATGGTGGCAGTACCAGCACTCCAACACTCGCCGATGTTGGGGCACATGGCCTCTTCGCAGACGGTGCTCAGCTTGTGCTTTTTAACCAACTTTTTGACGTCGCTGTATTGCTCGCCACCGGGTGCCTGAAACCGCAACCAATCCGGCTTGTCACCCCGGGGCGCTTCAGCACCCTCGATGGTCTTTTGGCCATTTTTGATCGCACGGATGCCCTCAGGGGTAACGTGTTTGGCGCCGGAGGCGACTTTTGAAGTATCAGTCATAACGTCAGTATATCGCCCGGATTAGTCGTCGTCGCCGATGAAGTCCATGTACTCCTCGAGCGTCATCAGACTGTCCAGCTCACCCGGGTCGCTCATTTCCAGTTTCACAAACCAGGCGCTCGATTCGGGGTCTTCGTTGATCGACTCCGGGGCGTCGGCCAACTCGTTATTGACGGTCACAATGGTGCCACTAACAGGCGAGAACACATCGCTGGCCGTCTTTACCGATTCGACGGTTGCGATCTGTTCGCCGGCTTCGACCTCGGTGCCTTCCTCAGGCAGTTCGACGTGGACAATGTCGCCCAGCTCGGATTGGGCAAATTCGCTGATGCCGATAGTGACTACGCCGTGGTCGTTTTCGACCCATTGATGTTCTTCGGAAAAACGCAGTTCGCTCATGGTGGGGTGTCCTCTGAATGTGGCGCTAGTGTGCCACTGCCCTTGAACAGTTCAAGTGCTTGCCGCATTTGTGCAAGCGCTGGCGCACTGGGGGCCTAAACTTCGCCAAAAACGCGTATACTGTCGCGCTTTAATATGGCCCGCACACCCAAGGAGAACGCAATGTTCCGCGAGACCACGTCTATTGCTCAATACGATCCTGAATTGGCCGCGTCGATGGACGCCGAAGCACAACGCCAGGAAGACCACGTTGAGCTGATCGCTAGCGAAAACTACACCAGCCCGCGCGTACTTGAAGCCCAGGGCAGTGTGCTGACGAACAAATACGCGGAAGGCTATCCCGGGAAACGTTACTACGGTGGGTGCGAGTTCGTTGACGTCGCCGAATCCTTGGCCATTGAGCGCGCCAAAGCGTTGTTCGGTGCGGACTACGCCAACGTTCAGCCCCATGCGGGTTCACAGGCCAATGCGGCCGTCTTTTTAGCGCTGTTGAACCCGGGCGATACCATTTTGGGCATGGATCTGTCTGCGGGCGGTCACCTGACCCATGGTGCCAAGCCAAACCAATCG
>CAKZQE010000132.1 GCA_937139465.1 uncultured Gammaproteobacteria bacterium | reverse complement strand
ATGAATGTTCGGGTGATGGATCCCCATGGGCAGGTGATCGCCCAGTCCCGCGACCTCAGCTTGTTGCAAAAAGACCTGCGTACACCGGCTCAACTGTCGGCGCCTAAACCGAAAGCCCCGGTGCTGACGGCCTGGGACCTCGGTGACTTGCCCGAGCGTGAAACCTTAGAGCAGGACGGACTCAGCCTATCCCTGATTCCGGTTATTTCCGCGGTCGATGGTGGGGTTCAGCTACGGCACATGGACGACCCGAATGAGGCCGCTCAGGTTCACCGACGGGGTGTGATTCGCCTAGCGCAGTCGCGCATGGCAACGCAGGTCAAGCACCTGCGGGAGTCGGCCTTGGCCAAGCGTCTCGATTTGCTGGCCGCACCCCGGGGGCTCGAACCCAAGGCCTCGTCGCAATGGATTGAGCGTTCGGTCGAAATGGCCTGCTTTGCCGACGGCATACCCCGGGGCGAGCAGGGCTTTGAGCGGGGCGTTAATGCAGGCCGCAGCGAGCTCGTGGGTGTGGCTGAACAGCAAGCACACATCCTGATTCGGGTGCTTGAATGCGCAAACCGGGTGGGGAAACGGCTGAAGGGCTTGCCCATGGCATGGCTTGATGTAGGCAAAGACATCAACCAGCAACTGGCGGGTCTGCTCAATCAGAGCTTTGTTTGGGACACCCCGGCCGCCAAGCTGGCGCGCTACGAGGTTTATCTGAGCGCGATTGAGCTGCGTTTGGAGCGGCTGGGCGGTCGCTTTGAATTTGATCAGCAAGCCCGGCGCGAGCTGGCCGCATGGTTGGACGCCATCAAACCCTACTGGGGCGAGTACCCGCTCAGTCCAGCTGAGCCCAGCGTCGCAGACTTTCGGTGGTTGCTCGAAGAATACCGGGTCAGTTTGTTTGCCCAACAGCTTGGGACCCAAGGCAAGGTCTCGGGCAAGCGCTTGGATGCGCTACTGACGGAAATTCGGACTCGCCGTGCGCGCTAGCGGTCGCTTTTATTTTCCGGCGTTGGCGTTATAGTGCGGCGCATGAAATGGTTGTCTATAGCGGTATTGGTGTCAGTTGGCACAGTTGTTCATGCGGCGGAACGGGATCCTTTCGAACCTGCCAACCGTGCTGTCTTTGCGTTCAATGATGCAGTCGATCGTGTGGCGCTTCGCCCTGCCGCGAAGGCCTACGCGTCTTTGGTTCCAGGTCCGATCCGTGAGGGCGTCGGGAATGTTTTCTCGAACCTGGGTGAGGTGCCGACCTTTTTGAACGCCGCCCTTCAGGGCAAGCCCGCCGAGGCGGCCAATGCGTTGGGTCGCTTTGTGTTCAACTCGACCATTGGTTTGGGTGGCGTGCTGGATGTGATGACGGGTTTTGGCGCCGACCAGACCGATGAGGATTTTGGCCAAACGCTTGGCGTCTGGGGTGTCGGCGAGGGCGCCTACGTGGTGTTGCCGTTCTTCGGGCCGTCGACGCTTCGCGATGGTGTCGGGCGCTTTACCCTTGATGCGGCAACCGACCCACTCAATCAACTGTCGCCGTCAGACCACCGGGTCGGCGTGGTGGCGCTTGGCTTGGTGGATAAGCGCGCTGAATTCCTAGGCGCCGATGGTTTGATGCAAGGCGATCGCTACATAGCGATGCGAAATGCGTGGCTGCAGAACCGACGTTTTGCGGTGGCTGACGGCCAAGATGCCTCAGCCGACGCATTCCTGGAAGGCTTCTAAACGATGTCGATGACTTGGGCGCCGAGTTCGTACTGGCCCGACGAAGCCGCTGCACAGCGCGCTACTTTGGCGGTGACAACAAAGTCTACGATGCCGCGCTTGGTGGCTTCTAAGCTGACCGTCAGCGTATCGCCAATGCGTGCGGGCTTTGGAGACAGCAAGTGGATGCCATGACTGGACAAATCCATGCAGCGGGCGCTGAAACGTTGGTTGTTTTCGGTCACGACGGTGGAGTGAACATTAACGTTCATTCGGTTGTGGGCGCGTTGCTCGGTGGTGTCCATACTGATTCCATGCAGTGTTGTCGCTTAAGCGTAGCCAGCATATGAGCGATGTGCTTGCCTTCGCAGGTCCCAGGGTCCGTGTAATTACGACCGACCCGCTGGTTCTGCAGAGCCTGTCACAACTTTTTGACCGCTCCGCCCAGATCGAGTGGGTTCAAAGTGACGCCTGGCCTGATTCTGTAGCGATTGATGACGTCGATTTGATGATCCGCCAGGACGATCCTGGACGGCTGACCCTGTCCCGCCCATCGGTCGATGGCGAGTTAAGCTTGGCGTGGCCGCTGCTGGAGCCCGAGGCCTTCGTGCCGTTGTGCCTGCAGTTGGCCGCCGAGACCGGACTGCAGACCTGGTCGCTGGAAACGGAAGTGCTGCGGGTGCTGCACGCTGACCAGCGTGCCGGTCGGTCAATCCAGCGACGCCTGTTGCCCAATGATGATCTGGACAGCGGCGGGCTGACCTGCTCGCTTGGCTTTTTTCCGTCGTTGTTACTCAGCGGTGACTTCGCCGACTATTTCGAGGCCGACCGTCCCAGTCGCGTGGTGACGATTCTGGCTGATGTCGCCGGGCACGGCGTGAGCTCAGCGATGGTGACGGTCATTATTAAAAGCCTGATCAATCGGTTGCGACGCAACCTGGCCCGGGCCAGCAGCTTCGATCTGCTGAGCCCTGCGCGTGTGCTCGAACGTATTAACAGCGAATTAATGTCCACCGGTCTTGGCAAGCACGCAACCATATTTGTCGGCCTATTTGACGCTGAACAGCGCCGGTTAAATTACGCGGTCGCCGGCCACACGCCGATGCCAGTCCTGGTATCTGGCAGTCAGGTGACGGTGCTGGAGGGGCAGGGACGTCCCGTGGGTCTGTTTGACCAGGTCGACTACAGCGAGCTGAGTATCGATTTACCCACGGATCCGTTTTACGTGGTGATGACCTCGGACGGGGCGCTGGATCTGATCGAAGGGCAGGGGTTGGCGGCGCAGACTCAAGGCCTGCACGATGCGATAGCCGGCTGTGATGGTCGTGTCGACGCGTTGGCAGATCGGTTGGGTATCGTTAAAGGATCGGCGATGCCGGACGATGTCACCTTGCTCATGGTTCGTGGAGAAGGGGTATGACCTCAGACGGTGGTCGTATTGGCCTCGCCATCGACGGCGGCCAAGTATTATTGCGTTTTGAGGGTGATGTGCGTTTGTCCTTGTGCACCACCTTGGATGATCTGATCGAACGTTTGTTTGATGATGCCCATCCAACCCGTCTGTTGGTTGATCTGGGCCCTGCCATCAACATTGATTCGACCTGCCTTGGCTTAATTGCCAAGCTTGGTATCGAAACCGATCGGCAATTGGGCTTTAAACCTCAGATCTTCTGCACCAACCAGGACGTCCAGTCCCAGCTCGACAGTTTGGGTTTGATGCCGCTGTTTGATGTGTGCGGCCATGCACCCACCGATGACGCCCAAGCTCTATCGGCTGCGCCGTGCACGGCCGTCGACGCGCAACCTGTGGTGTTGCAGGCCCACCGCATTTTAATGGACCTGCATACCAGCAACGAGGGCCGCTTTCAGGATCTGGTCCAGGCCCTCGATCGTTCCTAGCCGCTGGGCTTAGCCCCGTCCGGCGATTAACTGCTCCAGTTTGACCTGATCCACAGCGAATTTGCGAATACCCTCGGACAGCTTTTCCGTTGCCATCGCGTTTTCGTTATGGCCCCAGCGGAATGCGCCTTCGCTAATCGGCGCAACCGTGGTGCCGCCGGTCACCGAGGACTTATCCAGCACCAACTCGAGTTTCCCCTCGTCCGCCGCTAAGGATTCCAGCAGTCCCGGTCCAATGGTCAAGCGGTCGCAACCCGCAAGGTGCTCAATTTCGCCGGTGTTGCGGAAGCTGGCGCCCATGACAACCGTGTCATAGCCGTGGGTCTTGTAATGGTTCCAAATGGCTTGAACGGACTGCACGCCCGGGTCAGCCGCACCGTCAAAGTTTTGCTCAGGTGAATTGGCTTTGTGCCAGTCTAAAATACGACCAACAAATGGGCTGATTAAAAATGCGCCGGCATCGGCACAGGCTTGAGCTTGTTCAAATCCGAATAAAAGTGTCAGGTTGCACTTAATATTATTTTTTTCTAATTCGCGGGCTGCTTGAATACCTTCCCAGGTTGAAGCGATTTTTATCAGCACCCTGCTAGTATCAGCCCCGGCGGCATCGTATCGACCGATCAATGAATAGGCTTGTTTTAATGTTGCTTGGGTGTCGAATGACAGTCGTGCGTCGACTTCCGTTGAAACATAACCGGGAACGATTTTTTGAATGTCGCAACCAATGCTGACCGCTAAATCATCACTGGCTTCGGCAACCCAATTATCAGGTTGATTCTTTTTAGCCTTGGTAATGGCGGCGTCAATGCGTGCGGCGCCATCGCTTTGTTGGGCAGCATTAAGAATAAGCGAAGGGTTCGTGGTGGCATCTTCGGGCTGCCAGCGCTGAATGGCGGCTAAATCCCCGGTATCGGCCACGACGGTGGTGAATTGGCGGAGCTGGTCAAGTTTATTCATTGGGTTTTCCTTTCAAGTGTCAGGTGCGCCAGTGCGCGTTCAATAACGTCAATGCCGGCGCCGGGTTTGTGCGCGTCTTCAGTCAGGGTCCGGCGGTAATTCCGAGCGCCGGGTCGATCTTTGAATAACCCAAGCACATGACGCGTGAAATGCGCCAGCGGCACGCCTTTGGACAGCTCGCCCTCGAGGTAGCCATAGCAGCTGCGAAGCGCCTCCTCGGGGCTAGCGTGTGGGGCTGAATCCCCAAAGATACTGCGGTCCACGTCCGCCAGGCACCAGGGCGTGTGGTAGGCGGCGCGGCCGTACATCAATCCATCCAGCCGGTTCAGCCAGGCGCTGTCGACGGCAGGGTTCTCCAATTGGCCGTTTAGCACAACCGTCAGGTGTGGCATGGCGCGCTTGATATCCGCGGCCCGTTCGGGTTGCAAGGGTGGAATTTCACGATTTTGTTTCGGCGATAAGCCTTTTAGGATGGCTTTGCGCGCGTGCACGGTCAGTGTGTTTAAGTTTAGATCGGCAATATGTTCGACAAAGGGCAATAGGGTTTTGTCCGGATCTTGCTCGTCGATTCCAATTCGAATTTTAGCGGATATCGGAATAGGCCCACTGGCTGACGCCATTGCTTGTAAACACTCACGCACACGCACGGGATCAGCCATGAGGCTAGCGCCGAATTGGCCGGATTGAACGCGGTCCGATGGGCAGCCGAGATTTAAATTGATCTCGTAATAAGGGTGCTGTGCAGCAATTCGTGTCGCCGCAGCCAATTGTTCGGGGTCACTACCGCCCAGTTGAAGCGCCAGGGGGTATTCTGCGGGGTTATGTTCTAATAAACGTTCAGCGTCGCCGAATACTAAGGCTGGCGCGGTCACCATTTCCGTGTACAACAACGACTGGCGCGTAATCGAACGCATAAACACGCGTTGGTGACGTGTGCTCCAATCCATCATGGGTGCTTGGCTAATGGTGTGCGCTGGGTGCTGAGTCATTCATACCTTGAAAAATAATTAAGTCGGATTATTATCCGATCGTCTATTAGTTAATGGGAATTAAACCGTGGATTTAAGTCAATATAACGACGACCAACTGGCGCAATTAAAGCATCAAATTGAATCTGAACTTGAAAACCGTGCAGAACTTAAACGCAAACACGTCATCGATTCGATCTTGGCAGCTGCTAGCGAAGCTGACATTTCCCGCGACGACATTATTAAGGCTTTGGGCGGTCGTGGCAAAGGTTCAACCGGTCGTAAAGCGCCGGTGAAGTACCGTGACCCCTCGGATGTTAACAACACCTGGAGCGGCCGTGGCCGCAAACCCCTGTGGGTGGTGGCGTATCTAGAGCAGGGCGGTAGCTTGGAATCCCTAGCGGTCTAATCTCCGCCTCGGCATAATGCCGGCTCAGCTAAGGAGCCGGCATGACCGTCAGAGTTCGTATCGCACCCTCTCCCACGGGTGACCCCCACGTAGGCACGGCCTACATTGCACTGTTTAACTACGCTTTTGCCAAACAGCAAGGCGGCCAGTTCATTCTGCGCATCGAAGACACCGACCAAACCCGTTCGACGCCCGAATCTGAGCGCGCGATCCTAGACGCACTTCGCTGGGTGGGTTTGGATTGGGACGAAGGCCCCGACGTTGGCGGCCCGCATGGCCCCTACCGTCAAAGCGAGCGCATGGGTATCTACCGGGAATATGCCGAGCGTTTGGTCGCCCAGGGCGATGCCTTTTACTGCTTTATGACGGCCGATGAGCTGCACGCTGAACGCGAGGCGCAACTGGCCGCTGGTGAAGCACCGCGTTATGCCGGCACCAGCCTGTCCTTGTCGGAGCAGGACGTTCAGCACCGCCTTGCCGCGGGCGAGGCCCACGTGATTCGTATGAAGGTCCCGACCGAGGGACTTTGTGTGTTCACCGATCGCTTGCGCGGCGACGTCGAGATCCCGTGGGATCAGGTCGACATGCAAATTTTGTTGAAGTCCGACGGGATGCCGACCTATCACTTGGCCAACGTGGTCGATGACCATTTGATGCAAATTACCCACGTCATCCGTGGCGAGGAATGGATTCCCTCAGCGCCGAAGCATCAGCTGCTCTACCGCTATTTCGGCTGGGACATGCCGGAATTGATTCACATGCCGCTGCTGCGTAACCCGGACAAGTCCAAACTATCAAAACGAAAAAATCCGACCTCGGTGCTGTTCTATCAACGCTTTGGTGTCATGGCCCAGGCATTGCTGAACTACCTTGGCCGCATGGGTTACAGCTTTGAAGACGAGCGCGAGCGATTCACCCTTGATGAAATGATCGAACAATTCAATATCGATCGTGTTTCCCTGGGCGGCCCGGTGTTCGATGTCGACAAGCTGTTGTGGCTTAACGGGGAATGGATGCGCAGTGCCCCGCAGGCGGTGTTGGCTGAGGCGATGAAGACCTGGGCTTTGAATGCGGACTTTTTTGCCCAGGTAGCGCCGTTGGTGTTGCCGCGCATGCGCGCCTTCAGCGATCTGTTTGCGACGGCGTTGCCGCTGTTTAGCGGCTACCCGGATATCACTGCCGAGGACTTTGGCGACACGGATGAGCAAACCCTAGCCCAGCTTCAATTCCTGCTGTGGCGCTTGGAAGCCCCTGGTGTCTGGAATAAGCCGCGGGTCGAGGCCGACATTAAGGGACTGGCTGAGCAAATGGGCCTGAAGCTTCGTGCGTTCATGCCGCCTTTGTTTATTGCCATCTGTGGCAGCAAAAATGCGGTCAGCGTGATGGACACCATGGCCGTCATCGGGCCAGATCTCACCCGCAACCGGCTGCGTCATGCCATCGAGGTATTAGGCGGTGTCAGCAAGAAAGCCGCTAAGCGATTAGAAAAGCAATTTAAGGCGCTCGAAACCCTTGACGAGGGCGCCGGCGCGCCCTAATATGCGCGCCACCTTACGGGGCTATAGCTCAGCTGGGAGAGCGCTACAATGGCATTGTAGAGGTCGGCGGTTCGATCCCGCCTAGCTCCACCACATACGAAAAACCGTCACTTCACGTGGCGGTTTTTTTTTGCCCGCCGTAGCGGTAGGGTGACGAAGAACCAAGACGATGAGCGTTATGGACGACGACAATTTTGAGCTGCATCCGCAACTGGAACAGGACGGGCGCCTGATAGTGAGCTTAGGCACCTCAGACTGGCTGCTGATGAATGACTCGCGCTTCCCCTGGGTAGTGCAGGTTCCCCGCTTCAAAGGGGCAACCCTGATGACCAGTTTGCCCGCCGAGATGCGTGCCGGGGTCCGCCGTGAGTCAGACTTTATGGTCGAGGTACTGCAGGGCCTGTTTAACCCGGATCACATTAACGTCGCGCAGATCGGGAATGTGGTTTCGCAGTTGCACATCCACCATGTCTGCCGCTTCACCGACGACGCCCTCTGGCCCAAGCCGATTTGGGCGCAAACCCCTGCCATTCCGTACACCGACGTTCAGTATCAGGAGCGCCTGGCAGCGCTGCGCTGGCAGTTCTAGCGCCGATCGAGCATTGGCTCGAGCCGGGCCATGATCAGTGGCTGGGCGAGGGCCACCAGGAGCGTCACCGATGCGAGCAGTCCAACGTTGTTCAGGGTGCCGTCCGGATTGACCGTCAAAATTAACGAGCTTGCGAACGCGGCCATGCCACTGCATCCATGACGAATACTGCCCTGCAACGCCATGTGGGCGGCGCGCTCGTGGGCGGCGGGCACCAAGGAGCTGGCCGTATTCGCCGCGACAATACGCGCGGCGCCACTGACCATGAACAGTGGGAAAACGATCCAAATGGACAGCCAGGCAGGGTCGGTGATGAAGCCGCCGATGAGCGACACGGCGATGCACGCAAAACCAACCCAGGCAACGATCACCATTGGGTAGCGGTCCAGTGCCCAGCCGGCGATTTGTTGGGCCACTAAGGTGGCTGCGCCAGCGACGAAATAGATTTCGCTCATGCGTTCGCGCGGGAAATCGAGGTTGAACTGCATAAACGTGGCAAAGCTTGGAATAAGCAAGAACGAGCCGCCGGAGACGGATGCCAGCAGCGCATAGGCATACAGCGTTTTAGGGCGTTTTATGAACTGCCATGTGCCTGGCCAGGGCCGCCGTGGGGGTGCGGGGGCGTCGGGCAGAGCAAGGCGTGTGGCCAGCGCCATCAGCAGCATCACCGCAGCAAGCGTCCAGAATGGGGCTTTCCAACTGCCTGTCATGGCCAGCTCCAGTCCCAAGGGCACCCCAATGATGGATGACAGCGCGAAGGCGCTGCCGGTGTACCCCATGGCGCGGCCGCGATACGCAGGCGGCACGGATTCGCTGATGATGGCCATGCTCAGGCTGCTGGCGAGACCACCGAACACCCCGGCCAGAGCGCGGCAGGCTAGCAGGGTGTTGAAGTTCGGTGACAGGCTGGCCATGGCCTCGGCGGTAGCGAGTCCCAGCAAGATGCCCACCAACAAGGGTCGACGGCGAAATCGGTCCAGATAGCGCGCACTGGCAAAGGCCGTCAGGGCGGCTGTTAAGATATAGGCAGCTGCCACCCAGGGGACTCGGTCGACGGGCGTGCCAAAGGCGTGGGCAAAGTCGGGTCCAAGTGGCATCACGATCATAAAGTCGATGATGTTGAAAAACTGGATGGCGGTGATCAGGGCAACGATGCCCCAGATTTGGCGTGTCATTGAGGGTCCAACGCAGGCCTGATGTCGGCGCTAAACGCGTCAGGCAAAAAAAAGGGACGGCCTGGGCCGTCCCTGTATTGTTGATCCGCGCTTAGCGCTGATCAAGCGCGGGGAAGTCGCGCTGGTCTTCACCGGTGTAGAGCTGACGAGGACGACCGATCTTGTGTGGGCTGGAAATCATTTCGTGCCAGTGGCTGATCCAACCAACGGTGCGTGCCAGGGCGAAGATCACCGTGAACATGCTGGTCGGGATGCCGATGGCTTTCAAAATGATGCCGCTGTAGAAGTCGACGTTCGGGAACAGCTTACGCTTGACGAAGTACTCGTCGCTCAGGGCGATTTCCTCGAGGCGGCGTGCGATGCGCAGCAGCGGCTCGTCTTCGACACCCAGTTCTTTCAGGACTTCGTCGCACGACTCTTTCAGGACGGCGGCGCGGGGGTCCATGTTGCGATATACGCGGTGGCCGAAGCCCATTAGGCGGAAGGGGTCGTTCGGATCCTTGGCGCGGGCTACGAACTCTTCGATGCGGCTTTCGTCACCGATTTCGTTCAGCATATCCAGTACCGCTTCGTTGGCGCCGCCGTGCGCGGGGCCCCACAGTGCTGCAATACCGGCAGAGATGCAGGCGAATGGGTTGGCGCCCGAGGAGCCCGCCAAACGAACGGTCGACGTTGATGCGTTTTGTTCGTGGTCAGCGTGCAACGTAAAGATGCGGTCCATCGCTTTGGCAACGGCCGGGTTAGGCTCGTACTGCTCGCAAGGTGTGCCGAACATCATGTACAGGAAGTTGGACGCGTAATCCAAATCGTTGCGCGGGTACATAAAGGGTTGGCCCAGCGAGTGCTTGTAGCACATGGCTGCCAGGGTCGGCATTTTCGCAACCAGGCGGTGGGCGGCGATCTCGCGATCGCGCTCGTCGCGGATGTCCATGACGTCGTGGTAGAACGCCGACAAAGCGCCGACGGCACCACACAGCATCGCCATCGGGTGAGCGTTGTGGTGGAAGCCATCAAAGAAGCTGGTCAGCGACTCATGCACCATGGTGTGGTGCTTGATGGTGTTGGTGAACTCAGTTTTCTGCTGCGCGTTGGGCAAGTAGCCGTAGTACAGCAGGTAGCAGACTTCTAGGTAGTCGCTCTTACTGGCCAGGTCTTGAATGGTGTAGCCGCGGTGCAAAAGCACGCCGGCCGCGCCGTCAATGTATGTGATCTTTGATTCTGTCGAAGCCGTGGCCACGAAGCCCGGGTCGAAGGTAAACATTCCAGCGCCGGCCAGCGGCGCGACGTCCATGACGTCTGGGCCTACAGTTCCCGAGTGAATGGGTAGTTCGACGGTGGTTCCGTCGGGCAGTGACAATGTTCCGAATTTATCGGCCATAGGGTACGGCTCCTATACTGACTATTGATGTTGCAGGTGTCTCGCGGTGCGTTTTCGTTGGCACACGAAACCAGACCCTGAAGCGAACTCAAGCCGAGGTAGAATAGGCAGGTGAAGCCGGTTGTCAATTCTCCCAATTGTTACGAGAGGAAGCAGTCTTCACCTTTAGTCTCGAATGATTTGCTCTGAATCCCTTGCCGCAAAGGGCGTGCGGCCCGTTTCAGTAGGACATACGTCAGTTGTTACGGTACTACCCAGTTGTTAGCAAGTTCGACTATTTGGGTATAAGAACGGGGTCTAAACGTTTGAATATGGAATAAGCGGTACCTATACTGCGCCGGCGAATATTTAGTCTGTTCATCACAATCCACAGGAGTGCCTCCATGGCGATGACGCAAGACCGGCCGGTCAATTTGGATCTAAAGACGATCCGATTCCCGATTATGGCCATTTCCTCAATTATCCACCGTGTAACCGGCGTCATTATGTTTTTAGGCGCATTCGTGGTTATGGCATTGCTGGGGACGTCGTTGGACGGGCCCGAGGGCTTCGCGTCTGCCCTAGAAGCCATGGATAACCCGATCGTTGCCTTCTGTTTGTGGGGCTTTGTTAGCGTGCTGGGCTACCACTTCGTCGCTGGCATCAAGCACCTGGCCATGGACCTTGGTCATTTCGAAACGCTGGAAAGCGCGCCGAAGGCAGCACAGTTCACTTTGGTCGCCGGTGCGGTCATCGTTGTTTTAGCGGGGATTTGGGTATGGTAACCAAGGCAACAAATTTCGGACGTAATGGCGTTTCTGATTGGATCTTGCAGCGTGCATCGGCGGTGATCTTGGCCGCGTATACGGTTTTCGTGATCGGATACCTGCTGTTGAACGACGTTGACGCCGCGATGTGGCAAGGCCTGTTCGCAAGCCTGCCCATGCAGATATTTAGCATTCTCGCGGTCTTGGCCTTTGTGGCCCATGCATGGATTGGCATGTGGACCGTGGTAACGGATTACGTCAAGCCCATCCGTGTGCGCTACGCCGCTATTATGGCTATCGCACTGATCTTGTTCGCCTACCTCGTCTGGGGTGTGGCCGTTGTGTTTGGGAACTAATCCATGACTACGAAACTTCGTGAAATGAAATTTGACGCCGTCATCGTTGGTGGCGGTGGTGCGGGCCTGCGTGCCTCGTTGCAGCTTGCCCAGTCCGGCTACAAGACAGCGTGCTTGACCAAGGTCTTCCCGACGCGCTCGCACACGGTGTCAGCACAGGGTGGTATCACCTGCGCCATTGCCAGTGCGGACCCGAATGACGACTGGCGCTGGCACATGTACGACACCGTCAAGGGGTCGGACTACATCGGTGACCAGGACGCCATTGAGTACATGTGTTCGGTCGGCCCGGAAGCCGTGTTTGAGCTTGAGCACATGGGTCTGCCATTTAGCCGGACAGAGCACGGGCGTATCTACCAGCGCCCCTTCGGTGGTCAGTCCAAAGAATTCGGTAAGGGCGGTCAGGCTGCCCGGACCTGTGCCGCAGCCGACCGTACCGGTCACGCTCTATTGCACACGCTTTATCAAAACAACGTAAAGAACAACACAACCTTCCTTAACGAATGGTTCGCGGTTGATCTGGTTAAAAATGAAGCTGGCGCAGTCGTTGGCTTGATTGCGATGGAAATTGAAACGGGTGAAACCGTTTTCGTTAAGTCCAAGGCCACCGTTTTGGCCACGGGCGGCGCGGGTCGCATTTACGCGTCCACCACCAACGCACACATCAACACCGGTGACGGTATCGGCATGGCGCTGCGCGCGGGCGTGCCGGTTCAGGACATCGAAATGTGGCAGTTCCACCCGACCGGTATTCACGGCGCGGGCACCTTGGTGACCGAAGGTTGCCGAGGCGAGGGCGGTTACCTCATCAACAAAGATGGGGAACGCTTCATGGAGCGCTACGCGCCCAATGCCAAAGACTTGGCGGGTCGTGACGTCGTTGCTCGCTCAATGATGACCGAAATTTTGGAAGGTCGTGGCGCTGGTCCTGACGGAGATCACGTGTTCTTGAAGCTGGACCACTTGGGTAAAGAGCTGCTGGACGAGCGCCTACCGGGTATTTCCGAGCTGTCAAAAACCTTTGCCCACGTCGACCCCGCTGTGGCGCCGATTCCGGTGGTTCCGACCTGCCACTACATGATGGGTGGTGTGCCGACCAACATTCACGGTCAGGCATTTATCCATGACGCTGAGGGCAATGACCACATCGTTCCTGGCTTGTTTGCCTGTGGCGAAGTGGCCTGCGTATCGGTACACGGCGCGAACCGTTTGGGCGGCAACAGCTTGCTTGACCTCGTGGTCTTCGGGCGCGCGGCGGGTTTGTACATCGAAGAGCAACTGGGTCAGGGGCTTGAAGAGCAACCTGTGGTGGATGCGGATATCGAACGCGCCATGGCGCGCTTGAACAAGCTAAACGCGTCAACGTCGGGCGAGGACGCATCAGTGTTGCGCAAAGAACTACAGAGCATCATGCAGAACTATTTTGGCGTGTTCCGTGATGGCGAGTTCATGAAGAAAGGCCGTGAAGAACTGGCTGCGTTGCGTGTTCGTATTGAAAACGTTTACTTGTCAGACAAGTCGAACGCCTTCAACACTGCCCGTATCGAGTCACTTGAGCTGCAAAACCTGTTGGAAGTGGCTGAAGCCACAGCCGTCGCCGCCGATTTGCGCACTGAAAGCCGTGGTGCTCACAGCCGCCGTGACTTCCCGGAGCGTGATGACGACAACTGGTTGTGCCACTCTATCTACGACCCAGCCGATCAATCACTGCGTAAGCGTCAGGTAAACTTCCAGCCCAAGGGCATGGATGCATTCCAGCCTGCCGTACGTACTTACTAAGAAGGGGAATCAAGATGTTAGTTAGCGTTTATCGTTACAACCCCGAAACGGACCGTGAGCCGTTCATGCAAGACATCGATGTCCAAATGCCCGAAGGCAAGGACTTGATGGTGTTGGATGTGCTCAATCTGATCAAGGATCAAGATCCGACCGTCGTGTACCGTCGTTCATGCCGTGAAGGTGTGTGCGGATCGGACGGCATGAACATGAATGGCAAGAACGGTTTGGCCTGTGTCACGCCCGTCAGTGAAGCGCTGAACGGATCTGACAAGCTGGTTATTCGTCCGCTGCCCGGCCTGCCGGTTGTGCGTGACCTGGTGGTCGACATGAGTCTGTTCTACAGCCAGTACCAAAAGATCAAGCCGTTCCTGCAAAACGAGGCGCCCACCGGGAGCCGCGAGCGTCTGCAGTCACCAGAAGACCGTGCAAAGCTGGACGGACTGTACGAGTGCATCTTGTGCGCGTGCTGCTCGACATCATGCCCGTCGTTCTGGTGGAACCCGGACAAGTTCATCGGGCCGGCTGGCTTGTTGCAGGCGTACCGTTTCTTGGCGGACAGCCGCGATACGGCTACGGAAGAGCGTTTAGCGAACCTGGACGACCCCTTCAGCGTGTTCCGCTGCCGGGGCATCATGAACTGTGTCACCGTGTGCCCCAAGGGTTTGAACCCGACGCGCGCTATCGGTCACATTCGTGACATGTTGCTGACGCAAGCGTCTTAATCGACGCGACTCAGGGCCCCGCCTGGGGCCCTGCTGCATGATCCGCAGTGAAACGATCGCATTGAGCAAGCACTTCGGTGCATTTTATTAAAAGGAAGTCGGCGTTAGCCGGCCTTGTTCGGGGACGAACCAGCGTGTCAAAAAACGACCGCGTTATGGGTAGCGCCCGAGCAAGCGGGAGAAACCTTCATGTCTAACAGCTCGTTAGAGCAACTCTGGGCTACCGGCCATTTGGCTGGCGGCAACTTGGCCTTCGTGGATGACCTTTACGAGAGCTATCTCAGTAATCCCTCTTCGGTTTCCGAAACCTGGCGTCAGTTCTTCGATGGCCTGCCCAGTGTCGACGGTCACATTGGTGCCGACTATTCCCACCGCACGGTGCGCGAACAGTTCCTCTTAGCTGCTAAAAACAGTCATCGCGCCGTGGCTCAAACACAGGGTTCGGTGTCCTCGGAGTTTGACCGTAAGCAGGTCCGTGTTCAGCGCCTGATGCAGGCGTACCGTACACGTGGTCACCAGAAAGCGAAGCTCGATCCGTTAGGGTTGATGGTGCGCAAGGACGTGCCAGACCTAGAGCTAGGCTTTTTCGAGCTGACCAAGTCGGACATGGACACCGTCTTTAGCGTCTCGTCCAACACCATGGGCATTAACGAGATCAAGCTCGGTGATTTGATTTCGACGTTGGAATCCACCTACTGCAGCTCAATCGGTGCTGAGTTCATGCACATCGTGAACACCGAAGAGCGTCTGTGGATTCAAGAGCGCATGGAAAGCGTTCGCGGCCGCCCCGAGTACAGCGGCGAGACCAAGAAACATGTTCTGGAGCGCCT